>CAZRNL010000116.1:0-8984 GCA_964601395.1 uncultured Silicimonas sp.
CGGCCTCGGCGTGAACGAGTGGGAGATCTGCGAGCGGTTCATCCTGGATGGTGAAGACGACATCGTCTTCGCGCGGGACAAGGGACGCTTGCTCGAGTTGCCGCGCCACATCGGACTTTCCACGTTCTTCAAGCCTCGAACGCAGGGCAGTGTCGTCCATCACATATCTTTCGATGGCCGCCTTGTCGGCGTGACTTACAAAGATCAGCCGCTCGATCCCGGCGGCCCGAGCCTCGTCGATCGCGTACTGGATCAGTGGCGTGTCGATCACCGGCAACAGTTCTTTCGGCGTCGCCTTCGTGGCGGGCAAGAACCTGGTTCCCATGCCTGCAACGGGGAAAATCGCTGTGCGGACTTTCTGGATCATTTACTCGTGCCTCTTGTTGTCGCATCGCTGCGAATTGTTGTGCTGCATGGCAGGAACTCTTGGACCAACGATCTTGTGGTGTCCTGGTTCCGATACAGAATTCGGTCGCTTTCGGCGCATTGTTTGTCGCTAACCGCCTACATTATGGCGCTTCCGCTGAAAAATCCGACGTACTTCGGTGTTCATGTCTCATTTACGACCTATATATGTCGCAAATGTTGATTTCGAGGCGGCAGTCTCCAATTTTCGCGGAACCGCATGGCGCGAGCGGGCGTACGGCTTCCGTGCGCCAGTGCGGCAGTCAATAAGTAGAAGGGCCAGGATGAAGATCGAAGGTATGAAGGGCGACCCGGTTCCGACCAGGGTCGAGCGCTATTCGAAAATCGCGGTAATCGGATCGGGGGCATGGGGCACGGCGCTTGCGGCGATTGCCGCCAGGTCAGGGTCGGGGGTCGTCCTCTGGGGGCGGTCGGAAGCCGTCGCACGCGAGATCAATGCGAAGAATACCAACGAAAGATACCTGCCGGGTGTGGCCCTGCCGGAAACTTTGAAGGCCACGTGCCAAATGAAGGACGCCCTTTCGGGCGCTGACGCAATCATGATCGTCGTACCATCTCAGGGTATCCGCTCGATTTCTCGCCAGATCGCCGAACATGCGGAGCCGGATGCGGTTGTAGCGGTCTGTGCAAAGGGGATCGAAGCCGAAACCGGACTGCTGATGACGCAGGTGGCGGAGGAAGAACTGGGGTCTAGGCCGGTCGGCGTCGTCTCGGGGCCGACTTTCGCTCGGGAAGCCGCGCTGAACCATCCAACAGCCGCCACGGTGGCCTTTCCTTTCAGCCAGAGTGATCGCCTTACGCCCCGGAAAAGTCCGGCGGCTCGGTTTGCGGTCTCACTCAGCACCGAAGCGTTTCGGGCCTACGTGTCCGACGATCTGGTGGGTGTCGAAATCGGGGGCGCGGTCAAGAACGTGATCGCGATAGCGTGTGGGTTGATGACGGGCGCGGGGTTCGCCGAGAATACCCGCGCTGCGCTGATCACGCGCGGTCTGGACGAGTTGAAGGCTCTGGCGGAAGCCTTGGGCGGACGGCGCGAAACCGTGACCGGACTTTCGGGAATAGGCGATCTCTGTCTGACCTGTTCGTCCCCCACGTCGCGCAACATGTCTCTTGGGCATCAACTGGGCAGAGGGCTTTCGCGCGGCGAGTGCTTCGATGGCCAGCCCGTCGTGGTCGAGGGTGAGTTGAACGCGAAGTCCGTCACCGACCTGGCGCGCCGTGTCGGTGTCGCCATGCCGATTTGCGAGGCGGTGCGCGCCATTCTTCACGAGGATGCAGATCCCGGTCAGACATTCGCGGCTCTCTGGTCGCACCCCATACAGGCCGAGCCCAAGTCTATGGACCTTCTGTTCGATCATCCCGCTGGAGACAATGCCATCTCGGACCTTGCCGAAAGGATATCATGACCGTCGTTGATCTGAGCCTCGAGTCACACATTCGCGACAAGACCCTTGTGCTTGCGACCGATCTTGACGGCACTTTCCTTGGGGGAACAGTCGCGGACCGGCGTCGGTTATATGACTGGATCGAGGCACGGCGAAACACGGTCGGCTTGGTGTTCGTGACAGGGCGCGATCCGGAGTTCATCGTGGACCTGACCGAACGGCAAGGCGTGCCCCGGCCTGATTACGTGATCGGAGATGTCGGGACCACGATTGCCAGGGTAGGCGAAGGTGGCAGGATCGACCCGATAAAGTTGTTGGAAGAAGATATAGCGGAACTTTGGGCCGACAGCGGCGAAGCCGTAAGATCCGCGCTTCGCGGTGCGCCGGGACTGACAGAGCAGCCAACGCCATTTCGCTACCGTGTCAGCTATGACCTCGACAGTGAAGCGTTCGATCCGGCAACTGTCGAGATGGTCGAGTCCCTGGGGCTGGACATGCTGATTTCCGATGGTCGCTTCCTAGATGTCCTGCCGCGCGGTGTCAGAAAAGGGCCTTCGCTCCTGCGGCTGCTCGATCATCTCGGGGTCGGACGCGACCGTTGCCTCGCGGCGGGCGACACGCTCAATGATCTTTCGATGCTCATGGTCGGCGTCCCGGCTGTCGCTGTTGGCGGTGCGGAACCGGCGCTTGTCGAGCGTGTTCAGGGGTTGGCCCATGTTCACCTGGCGGACGCGATCGGGGCCGCAGGAATCTCTGAAGCGATCCGCCGTTTTGAAATGCACCCTGAAATCTAAGGAGAAAAAATGTCTTCCGACCTTGTTATCGTCTACTATCGCCAACCCTACGAGGAAGTCGATGTGGGCGGTAAGATCGAGTACCGCGAAAACACAAGCCCGAATGGCATCGTGCCGACCCTGAAAGGATTCTTCGGTTCGGTCGAGCGAGGGGCCTGGGTGGCGTGGAAACTGGCGAAAGATACGTCGAACCCCGGATTCGAGCAGGTCATTGAGATCGAGGACGACTACGGGAAATACTCCGTCTCGCGTCTTCCTCTCTCGGAGGAGCAGGTGCGGGAATTCTACCACGTCACGTCGAAAGAGGCGTTCTGGCCGATCCTTCACAGCTTCAAGGAGCGCTACAACTACGATCCCGTTGACTGGCCGAATTTCAGGGAGGTGAACTGGCGCTTCGCCGAAGCGGCCGCAGCCGCGGCAGCACCTGGAGCGCTGGTCTGGGTGCATGACTATAACCTGTGGCTGGTACCTGGATATCTGCGACAGATGCGTCCGGATGTGCGGATCGCCTTCTTCCACCACACTCCGTTTCCGTCGGCCGACGTGTTCAATGTGCTGCCCTGGAGGAAAGAAATCGTCGAAAGCCTGTTGAGTTGCGACTCGGTCGGATTTCACATCCCTCGTTACGCCGCGAACTTCGTGTCGGTGGCGCGCAGCCTGCTGGATGTGGAAGTGCTCGAACGCGAGAAGGTTCCCGATCACATGATATGCGAAGGTAGTGCGCTGACAGAACGCTCTTTGCCGACAAAACTGGACTACAACGGACGCAAGATAGGGATTGCCGTCGCGCCCGTCGGAGTGAACGTGGCGTTCATCGAGGCCAGGGCGCGGACGACGCAGACTGAGAGCCGGGTGGCTGACATCCGCAGCGAAATGGGAGACGCAAAGTTGATCCTGTCGGTCGGGCGAACCGATTATACCAAGGGTGGTGTCGAACAGTTGACCAGTTACGAACGAATACTGGAGAGCCATCCGGAGTTGTCCGGGAAAGTTCGTTTGATGCATCTCTCGGTCAGCGCGAACCGGAACATGAAGGCCTACGAGTCCGTGCAATCCGAGATCGAGGAGACGGCGGGTCGGATCAACGGTCGGTTCGGGACGCTTGGATGGCAGCCGGTCGCGTTGATGTCGCGGGCCATTCCCTTCGCCGAGCTGGTTGCCTACTACCGGGCTGCGGATGTTGCCTGGATCACTCCGCTGGCGGACGGAATGAACCTTGTGGCCAAGGAATACGTGTCCTCCCGGGTCGATGGCGACGGCGTTCTGGTGCTCTCCGAATTTGCGGGAGCCGCGGTGGAACTGGGATCGGCAGTGATCACCAACCCGTTCTCCAACCGCTCGATGGACGAGTCACTGATCTGGGCCCTGCGTATGCCCGAGGATGAGCGGCGGGCCCGCATGGCGCTGCTGCGCGAGGCAGTGAAGCGGTCCGATGTCCGTCTTTGGGGCAAGGCGATCGAGAAAAGCATGGGAGGCGGGAAAATGCCGAAGCCCGTCAGGCCCGCCGCATGACCCCTATCTCAGGAATTCGGTGAGAACGTCGGTGTAGGTCATGTCCTGGTCGAATTCGCCGGTCTCGAGAAACAGAAGCGTTTCGCGGATCACAAGCGGATCGTTGGCCATGAACGTATGTGTGACAGGAAGTACGATGTGGTCCTTCAGGCCGGGAAGGCGCGTTGAGGCAACCGATACCTTGCCGTCGTCAGGGCCTTCGATCAGGTAGGAATAGACCGGGTTCAGTGACTGATCGCCCGCGATAACGCCGATCTCTACATCCGGCAGGCCGATCCGGTTGGGCGCGCTGTCGGGTCCGGTTCCAAGCGCCAGTCCGGCAGGGCCGTTGATCCACTCGAAGGGCTCGAGGTCGCCGAGCACATCCACAAGCTCCGAACCGTTGTTGGGCGCTCCAAGCATGACCACGCGGCCCATGATGTCCGGGCTGTTGTCCTGTAGCCAGGCGCGGATCAGGATGGCGCCCAGAGAATGTCCAACGAAATGAGTGCGCTGACCCGCGCACTCGCTGACGGGGTCGTCCAGCGCTTCGTTGACCAGTGCCCCGAAAGGAAGCTGACGCGACGGGTATCCCCGATTGACGGTCGTGTAGCCATTCGACGAAAGCGCCGCTTCGATGATCGACATTGAAGCCGTTCCACGGGCAAGTCCGTGCAGAAGCACGACACAGTCCGCCGATGCAGAAGTTGCCCCCGATAGAAACGCAATGAGTGCGACCCAGAATTTCATATCGGATCCTTGTTACCAATACCGTTACTCGATCTGAGAAATGCACGCGCCGAAATCAAGCGGTATTCAGAGTTACCCTACGTCGTCTCGCGTCCCTTTCCTACCCTGTGGCAAAAGTCTAAGAGGCATGATGGCATTTGCAATATCCCGACTTTCCGACCTGGCCACAGCCGGTTTCGACAGCGTCATCGACGTTCGGTCTCCGTCGGAGTTCGCTGAGGATCGAGTGCCCGGAGCGGTCAGCCTGCCGGTTCTCACGGACGAGGAACGTGCGCGGGTCGGTACGATCTATGTCCAGGAAAGCTCTTTCCGCGCGCGCAAGATCGGCGCCGCACTTGTCGCGAGGAACGCGGCACTGCACGTCGAGGGGCCTTTGTCAGACAAGGAGGGAGGGTGGCGGCCGCTCGTCTATTGCTGGCGGGGCGGGCAGCGTTCGGGTTCCTTCGCAACGATCCTTTCCCAGATCGGCTGGCGGGCCGAGACGCTGGAAGGCGGATACCAGACCTATCGCCGGCTGGTAGTGAACCGGCTCTACAAGGCGGATGTTCCGTCGCGGGTCGTGCTTCTGGATGGGAACACCGGGACCGCGAAAACGGACATCCTGCTGGCGCTTCGCAAAATTGGCGTTCAGGTCCTCGACCTCGAAGGGATGGCCCGTCACCGCGGCTCGGCATTGGGTGGACAAGGATCGCAACCAAGTCAGAAGGGCTTCGAGTCTTTGCTCGCCGCGGAAATCGACGCGCTCGATCCGGCGCGGCCCGTGGTTGTCGAAGCGGAGTCGAGCAGGATCGGCCGGTTGAACCTGCCGCCAAGGCTGTTCGCGGCCATGAAGAGTGCCGGCCGAATCGAGATTTCCGCCCCGGTCGAGGCTCGGGCCGATTATCTGACCCGAGCTTATGCCGACCTGGTGGCCGATCTGGATACTCTGCACGAGCGGTTGGACCGACTTGCACGCCTGCAGGGCCACGAAAAGGTGGATGGCTGGAAGGCACTGGCCTCGGAGGGGCGTCACACCGAACTGGCGGTGGAGCTGATCCGGAATCACTATGATGCGCGGTACCGGAAGGCTCGTGAAAGGATCGGTGGCGACAATGTCGAGACGCTGGAGACGGAACGTCTTGGGGCCGACGATATTCGGCGACTGGCCGACGAGATAGCGGTGAGGATCAGCGCGCAGTAAGTGTGGTCGTGCCACGCCTCGTCATGCGCCCGATGGTGTGCGCTTCGGTGCCCGTCCGCGCCAGCTTTGCCAGAAGTCCATCCACCGCCCCGGGTGGGACGGACGCGAGCAGGCCCCCCGCGGTCTGCGGATCGAACAGCAGCGTCGCTCGGGGAGTGTCAGGTGTATCCGCGTCCACCGCTTCGCGGTTCTCTGCCCAGATGGATGACCGAATACCGCGCGCGGCAAGGCGTTCCGCGCCGGGAAACACCGGCACGTCATCAAGCGTCACTTCGGCGGAAAGTCTCGATGCCAACGCCATCCGGGACAGGTGCCCTGCGAGGCCGAACCCGGTTACATCCGTCATCGCGTTCGCTTTTGCGGCGAGAATCCGTGCCGATGTACCGCGCGGCGTCGCCATCCAGGCCAGAACCCTCGCTACGTCATCGCCGCTTGCCATGCCTTCCATCTCACCGGCGAGGATCGTGCCGGTGCCAATGGCGCCCGTCAGGATCAGGGCGTCGCCTTCACGGGCTCCGGCCAGCCGGGTTTCCTGCCCGGCAAGCAGACCGGTCACGGTAAATCCGATTGCAAACTCCGAGCCGGTCGACGTGTGCCCGCCGACGATCGGCAGGCCTTCGGCAGCAAGAAGACCGCCCGCACCGTCGAGAATCTCTGCAAGCCAGGCCTCCTGCATCGACCGCGCCATTGGGGGAAGGGTGATCTGCGCCAACGCCGCCTGAGGCTCGGCGCCCATTGCCCAGATGTCATTCAGAGCATGCACGGCGGCGATGCGCGACATGAGCCAGGGATCCGACCAGAAGGCGCGAAGATGATCTGTCGAAATCGCCTGCCGCCCGCCTCCGACCCGAAGAATAGCGGCATCATCGCCCGGCGTCGTCTCGACATCTTGTCGGGGAACAGCGGGAAGGTTCGCAAGGGCACGTTCAAGCGTACTCGAGCCGACCTTCGCACCGCAGCCACCACAGAGCGGTTTCGGTCCAATGGCCTCGGCGACACCTTTCGCCGCATTCTCCGGCACCTTGCGCGCCGGCATTCGGGGGAGGCTGTTCAGCCTTTCCATGAACGCCCGGTCTATCCGGTCCTTCCACGTCCAGGCCCATGCGCCGCCGATGGAGCGCCCCCATTTCTCGGCGAGGGCGGACTTGTCGCCCATCGAGATGAGCTTGAGGTAGTGTTTCTGCGGACTGAACAGTTTGCGCGCGCCACCGATCAGGTCGGCCCGCAGGTTGTGGGTCAGGACCGGAGCGGCGCGAACCGCGAAGACGCCGGCCTTGGGGCGAGGAGCCCAGGCTAGGTGCGCACAGTCTCCGGCGGCGTAAATGTGCGGATGGGATAACGAACGCAGGGTCTCATCGACCGTTATGAACCCGTCTGTCAGATCCAGACCGGTGGTGTCCAGCCACGGGAACGGTCGGGCACCTGCGGCACCGACCGTCAGGGCAGCGGGAATCTCACGACCGTCCGACAGGACGACGTGCGCGGCCGAAACACGGTCGACACCGACGTGCTCGACAAGCGCAATGTCCATCTCCCGCATACGTTCGAGCAATCTCGCCCGCGTTCTTTCTCCGAAGCCCGCCAGAGCTTGCTCCTTATCGATCACCGTGACCGCGCCACGATTGCCTAAGGCGTTCCGCATCGCCATCGCCAGTTCCGCGCCCGCTACACCGGCGCCGATCACTGCCACGTCGCCCGCCGGACCGTCGAGGAATTCGCGCCAGCGACTGGCGAAGGGGCCCAACGGCTTGGCAGCGACGCCGAACCTGGAAAATCCATCGATCTCAGGCATTTCGGATGTGATGCCGATGTCGATCGAGGCGAGATCGAAGGGGATTGGTGGACGTCCGGCCAACGAGAGGCGCCGTGTGTCCGGATCAATCGCCTCGACCATACCGAGGATCAGCCGGGCGTCAGCAAAGCGCGCCAGCTTAACAAGGTCGATCTCCAGCGCTTCGCGGTCGTAGTGGCCAGCGACGAAGCCCGGCAACATCCCGGTATAAGGGGCGGTCGGCGCGGGGTTGATGAGTGTCAAACGTGCACCGGGTACCGGTTTCATCCCCCATCGCCGCAGAAGAAGCGCATGGGCGTGCCCGCCGCCGATCAAGACGACTTCTTTTGCGTAGGGAACCGGAAGTTGCATCATTCTCCAATCCCTAGCCTCTGCCCCCTACTTTGGCGAGAGGGTCAGGGCGCGACCCACTGTCCTGTGAAGTCGTCTTCCGGGCGGAAGCACGCGCGCAGTTGGGGCCGGGTTCCGAGTTGCAGGATGTCGATGCTACGGACATGGGCGGTCAGCACTGCGAAAAGAGCCGGGTCGGGCGTCGGGTCACTGGCGTCGGGAACCGGAATCTCATCACCCGGAATGGGATCACGGGCGTAATTCAGACGCGATCCCGACCCCAGGTTCCGCCACAGGTTCGCCGAACCGGGGGTAACGACGATTTCTACACTGAAGCGGGCCTGAACCTGTGATTGCGCGTCCCAGAGCAGAACCTCAGCCACGGGATCATCGGCGAGTTGCGTGATCTTCTGCGAGCGCAGATGCGTGTAGAACGTCAGAGTTCGCTTGCTCTTGTCCGCGCCACGAAGCACCAGAGTGCGGACCGCTGCGCCGCCTTCGGCGCGGGCGGTTGCGAGGGCAATGTGCCGTGCCGGTGAGTTGGCGTTCCTGACACCGTCGTGCAGTTGTCTCCAAAGGGTGTCGAGAAGTCCGGTCAGCGTGGCGGGATCGCTACTCATATCCGCTCATCTCCAGGTAGCCTTCACCCGTGTGGGTTCCGTCGAAGCGGATAGGACCTTCCCAGTAGGGCACGAGAGTGTCCATCCAGCTGTCGTGGTAAAGCGCCTCGACACGGATCTCCAGGTTGCGTGCCGGCAGAGAAACCTGCCAGTCGACGGGTACGTCCCGTCCGGAAACCGCGACGGTGTGCAGGGGCGTCATGGTCAGGGCTCCGG
>CAZRNL010000117.1:0-8884 GCA_964601395.1 uncultured Silicimonas sp.
TGGAGTGGGTCGTCATATGCCTAAAGTGGCGGAGAGACAGGGATTCGAACCCTGGGTGGGCTTGCACCCACAACGGTTTTCGAGACCGCCCCGTTCGACCGCTCCGGCACCTCTCCGCGGGGAATAAGGGGGCGAAATAAGGGATCGTCGTCGACCGTGCAAGTCCAATCGCAGAATTATTTGGCCTGGTCTCTCCGTGCGATCAGATCCTGTCGAAAACCCGTTGCGGACAAGGGCCAGAATCCGGATTGCGGGGCTTGACTTGCAAGCCGTCCCGCAGCATAAGCCGGGCCTCTGGCGGGCGTGTCCCGTCGGTCTTGTTTGACAGTCGCTCCTGACGGGGCGCGCAGTTCGAGGCGGGATAATCCCCGAACACCTGGGCAACCGGGGGCCACAGAACGCGGAAATGAAAGGGAATACCAGATGTTTGCGGTCCTCAAGACCGGTGGCAAGCAGTATCGGGTTCAAGCGGGCGATGTGCTCCGCGTTGAGAAGCTCGCAGCTGACGCCGGCGAAAAGATCCAGTTCAACGAGATTCTGATGGTGGGCGTCACCATCGGCACGCCCATGGTGGACGGTGCGGCCGTTCAGGCCGAGGTCATCGACCAGATCAAGGGCGAGAAAGTCATCCATTTCGTCAAGCGCCGCCGGAAGCACTCGTCGCAGCGCACGAAGGGCCACCGCCAGGAACTGACGCTTCTGCGCGTAACCGACATCCTGGAAAAGGGTGGCGACAAGTCGGGCGTGAAGGCCGCAATCGGGTCGGGTTCGGTTTCGACTGCCGCCGTAGCCGCCCAAGGCTGAGACCAAGAAGGCGGCGCCGAAAGCTGCCGCTGGTTCGGACGATCTCAAGTTGCTTTCGGGCGTTGGTCCGGCGCTTGAGAAGAAGCTGCACGAGAATGGCGTCACCTCGTTCGCGCAGATTGCCGCGTGGGGCGACGCCGATATTGCCGAGTTCGACGAGAAGCTGTCGTTCAAAGGCCGCATCGAGCGCGAAGGCTGGGTCGAACAGGCCAAAGCTCTCGCAGCCGAGAAGGAGTAACGAAGCATGGCACACAAGAAAGCAGGTGGCTCCAGCCGGAACGGTCGCGACTCCGCGGGCCGTCGTCTGGGCGTCAAGAAATTCGGCGGCGAAGTCGTCAAACCCGGTAACATCATCGTGCGTCAGCGCGGCACCAAGTGGTGGCCGGGCGAGGGCGTCGGCATCGGTCGGGACCACACCATCTTCGCCGTGGTCGACGGAAACGTGACGTTCCACCAGGGTCTCAAGGGCCGCACCTTCATTTCGGTGCTGCCGGAGGCGAAGGCCGCAGAATAATTCGATCCTGAAAAAGCTGAGTTTTCAAGGGGTCGGGTCAAATCCGACCCCTTGGCTTTTTCAGGCCGGTCTTGCGTCACACGACTGCCATACACATTTTCTAGACGCAGGGCTGGTCTAATGGGATCACCCTGCGGCACGCGACGCAAAGGAGGAGCCGCGTGAAGTTCGATGCGATAGTAAATCAGCCGGTCATCGAGACCGAACGTCTGATACTGAGGCCTCTGCGTCGTTCCGACGTCGGGTACCTCGATCTTTATGGAGCGGACGAGCGCGTGGCGCGCATGACCCGCTCGATTCCGCATCCGCTGCCGCCGGGAGCAACCGACGTGTTCATCACGCGGTCACTCGCCGATGGACGGGATGAGGATGTGTGGGCTCTTGACGGTTCGGCGTCCGGCCTGGGCGAGCTTCTGGGCCTTATTGCGCTCGAGCGCATGGACCGTGAGCAATCCGAGATCGGCTACTGGGTAGCGCCTGCGTTCTGGAACACGGGCCTGGCATCCGAAGCCGTCCGGGCCCTGATCGAAGCCAACCCGCAAGGCAACAAGACCATGTTCGCCAGTGTCTTCCAGGACAATCCGGCTTCCGCACGGGTGCTGACCAATTCGGGGTTCCAGTACCTGGGCGACGCTGAAGCCTTTTCCGTGGCCCGCGGTGCGACCGTGCCGACATGGACCTATCTGAAGCGCTACGACTGATCCCATGTCATACGCGGCGCTTCCGGTCCTCAGGACGCCGCGATTGATCCTACGGCACCTGACGGATGACGACGCCGATGCCATCGCGAGAGGCATCGGCAACTTCGACGTGTCCAAATGGCTGGCGGTCGTGCCGTATCCGTATGCGCGCATGGACGCGCTGGCATTCATCGACAAGGTGCGCGAGACCGCGAAGCCTTTCTGGGCCATCTGCGATCGGGACGGAGTCCGGGGGGTCGCATGCCTGGATGACGATCTGGCCTATTGGCTGGAGCGGGACGTCTGGGGCCGGGGCTACGGTTTCGAGGCCACTCAAGCCGTCGTCGCGCACTGGTTCTCCGATCCCGAGACGAAGGACCTGACGTCCGGTTATTTTGTCGGCAACGAGCGCTCGGGTGCCTTGTTGCGCGCCTTGGGTTTCGTGTTCGAGGAGCAGATCACACGCCATGCGCGGTCGTTTAGGCAGGACGTGGTGTCGAACCGGATGCGCCTAACGCGCGCGCGGTGGAGTGCAAGGCTGGGCTTCACCTTGTACACGCCGCGCCTCACGCTGCGCCCGATCTCGGCTGACGACGCGCCGTCGATGGTTCGGCTGGCACGTCCCGAAGTTGCGCGGGGGACGTCGACCGTCGTGCCGGACTGGTCAGAGGACGAAGCCCTTGCATGGATCACCGGGCGGCTTTGGCAAGGATATGCGGGCTTCTATCTGGCCGTGGAGCACGAGGGAAAGTTCATCGGCGCTATCGGGGTCGGCGGGTCTCCGGTCCAGGTGGGATACATGATCGACCCGGATCATTGGGGGCGGGGCTTCGGAACCGAGGCCGTCTCGGCGCTGTTGCCGGAGGTGTTCGACCGGTTTCCGCTTTCGGGAATTCATGCAAGCGTGTTCGAAGACAACCCCGCATCGAGCCGTATCCTCGTGAAATTAGGCTTCGTCGAGACCGGGCGCGGCACGGGCACCTCGAAGGCAAGGCTTGAGCCTGCGCCGATCATCACATACGCCCTCACACGAGACAGCCTGAAGGACAGCGCATGAAATTCCTCGACCTCGCCAAGGTGACAATCCGCTCGGGGTCGGGCGGTGCTGGCGCCGTCAGCTTCCGTCGCGAGAAGTTCATCGAGTATGGCGGACCCGACGGAGGAGACGGCGGACGCGGCGGCGACGTATGGGTCGAAGCCGTCGACGGCCTGAACACACTGATCGATTTTCGCTACCAGCAGCATTTCCTGGCGAAGAATGGCCAGCACGGAATGGGGCGTCAGCGCACCGGGAAGGACGGCGACAGCGTGACGTTGCGCGTGCCGGTAGGAACCGAGATCCTTGACGAGGACGAGGAAACTGTCCTGGCCGACCTGACCCATGTGGGCGAGCGTATTCTTCTGGCAAAAGGCGGCAACGGCGGCTTCGGCAACCTGCATTTCAAGACTTCGACGAACCAGGCGCCGCGCCGCGCGAATCCGGGCCAGGAAGGCATCGAGCGCACGATCTGGCTGCGGCTGAAGCTGATCTCGGACGTAGGCTTGCTGGGGCTTCCGAATGCGGGCAAATCGACCTTCCTTGCGGCGACGTCGAATGCACGGCCAAAGATCGCGGATTATCCGTTCACGACGCTGCACCCGAACCTTGGAGTTGTCGGCGTGGACGAAGTGGAGTTCGTGGTGGCCGATATTCCTGGCCTGATCGAAGGCGCACACGAAGGCCGCGGGATCGGCGACCGGTTTCTTGGCCACGTCGAGCGCTGCGCGGTGCTGCTGCATCTGGTGGATGGCACGTCGGAAGATGTTGCGGGCGACTGGGAGACGATCATCAACGAACTGGAGGCTTATGGCGGCGAACTGGCGGACAAGCCCAGGATCACGGCGCTGAACAAGATCGACGCCTTGGATGACGATGAGCGAGCCGGGAAACTGGCGGACCTGAGCGCTGTCGCTGGCGACGTGATGCTGATGTCGGGGGTCAGCCGTGAAGGCCTGATGGACGTCCTGCGGGCCTGCCGACGCCGGATCGATGCGGACCGCCTGCGCCGCAAGGACGACACAGAGGAGCCCGGACCATGGCGTCCCTGAGCAAGGCACGACGCATCGTCGTCAAGATCGGCTCGGCGCTTCTGGTCGAGAATGGCCGGTTGCGTGCCGACTGGCTGGCGTCGCTTGCCGAAGACGTCGGATATCTGCGCGGACGCGGTCAGGACGTGATACTGGTCTCGTCCGGTTCGATTGCGCTTGGCCGTTCGGTGCTTGGGCTTGGCATCGGAACTCTGCCGCTGGAGCAAAGTCAGGCTGCTGCCGCCGTCGGTCAGATCCGGCTGGCACGCGCCTACGAAGAGGCGTTGCAGCCTCACGGCATCACGACCGCGCAGGTGCTGGTGACGCTGGAGGACAGCACCGACCGTCGCCGCTACCTCAACAGCCGTGCGACGCTGGCGCAGCTTCTTGGTCTTGGCGTCGTACCGATCGTGAACGAGAACGACACTGTGGCGACGGACGAAATCCGCTACGGTGACAACGACCGGCTTGCCGCTCAGATTGCGGTGACGGTCGGGGCGGATGTTCTGATCCTGCTGTCGGATGTGGACGGGTTCTATTCCGGCAACCCCCGGGTCGACCCCGGCGCGAGGCGTTTCGATCGCATCGACCATATCACGCCCGAGATCGAAGCGATGGCGGGGGATGCGGGCACCGGTCTGTCCAAGGGTGGCATGAAAACCAAACTGATGGCGGCAAAGACAGCGACGGCGGGTGGCGCAGAGATGGTCATAGCTTTAGGTTCACCTCTCAATCCTCTGAAAAATATTGAGAATGGAGCGCCAGTGACCTGGTTTACCGCCGAGACCGATCCGCAGGTGGCGCGCAAGCGCTGGATCGGGGCGATGAAGCCCAAGGGCGATATTCATGTCGATGATGGCGCGGCCGGCGCACTGCGTCAGGGCAAGTCTCTCCTGCCGGCGGGTGTCACCCACGTCACGGGTTTCTTCGGGCGCGGCGATCCGGTGGGCATCATCGGCCCGACCGGTCAGCGGCTCGGCATCGGTCTGACACGATATACCGCCTCGGAGGTGACGCAGATTCGCGGTCAACGCTCGGACCGGATCGAGGCGATCCTGGGGTATCCGGGACGCGCCGCGCTTATCCATCGGGATGACATGGCGGTCTGAGCTATGGCGATGGCGGGCTTGATCGGTTAAGCTCTCGGCAAACGAGAAAGAGAGAAACATGAAAGACGCTCTCGAAATACATGAAATAATGACAGAAATCGGCTCGAAAGCAAAGCGCGCCGCGACGTCCCTGGCGTTTGCCGATCCAACGGCCAAGTCAGCAGCGCTGAGCGCCGCGGCGGATGCGGTCTGGTCATCCTGCGACGCGATCATTGCCGCCAACGAGAAGGATCTGGCCTACGGTCGCGAAAAGAACCTGTCCTCCGCGATGCTTGACCGATTGATGCTGGACGAGGCACGCATAAAGGGAATTGTCGAAAGCCTGCGTGCCGTCGCGGCGCAGGACGATCCTGTCGGCGAGGTGATGTCGGAATGGGATCGGCCCACTGGCTTGCATATCATGCGCGTGCGCACGCCTCTCGGAGTGATCGGCGTCATCTATGAGAGCCGTCCCAACGTCACTGCAGATGCCGGAGCGCTGTGCCTGAAATCGGGGAATGCGGTGATCCTGCGCGGCGGGTCTGAAAGTTTCCATTCGTCGACCGCGCTGCATGCCTGTCTTGTCGAAGGGTTGCGGTCGGCTGGCCTGCCCGACGAGGCGATCCAGCTTGTACCGACGCGCGACCGCGCGGCGGTGTCCGAGATGCTGGCGATGGCCGGAGTGATCGATGTGATCGTGCCTCGGGGCGGCAAGGGGCTTGTGGATCTGGTGCAGCGCGAGGCGCGCGTTCCGGTCTTTGCCCACCTCGAGGGCATCGTGCATATCTATCTCGATGAGGCCGCCGACCCGGTGAAGGCGCTGAACGTGGTGGTGAACGCCAAGACGCGCCGCACCGGAATCTGCGGCGCCGCCGAATGTCTGCTGATTCATCGCGAGGCGCTGGACACCGTTGGCCAGGGCGTTGTGCGCGCGCTTCTGGACGCCGGGGTCGAGGTGCGGGGCGATGAGGTGCTTCAGGCTATCGAGGGAGTCACGGCGGCGACCGAAGATGATTGGGGTCACGAGTATCTTGACATGAAGATCGCGGCGAAAGTCGTTGAAAATATAGACGAAGCGATCGAACATATTCGCAAGTACGGATCCAGTCACACCGACTGCATCGTGACCGAAGACGACGCTCAGGCGGAGCGGTTCTTCACTCGGCTCGACAGTGCGATCCTGATGCGGAACGCCTCGACACAGTTCGCGGACGGGGGCGAGTTCGGGATGGGAGCCGAGATCGGTATCGCGACCGGCAAGATGCATGCGCGCGGACCCGTCGGCGCGGCGCAACTGACCAGTTTCAAGTATCTGGTGACCGGCGACGGGACGGTCAGAAGCTGAGCGTGATCGTCTCGGGGTCCATCGTGATGTCGATGCAGCGCTTCATCTGGTCAGCCAGCGGAAGGACAAGTGCGAAATGGACCTCCGAGGCGGAGACGCTTGTGTCCGATTTGGGGTTTGTGACCAGATCCCAGAGGCCCGGCTCGATTTTCTGCCGCTTGCCGGAGGCGGTCATCGACCAGCGATCCGCCAGACGGGACACGCCGATCTTTCCGCCCCAGGGAAGGGCGCTTTCCAGACAAAGGATCAGCAGCAAGGCCAGCTTGACCTCGCCACGGGGCAGGTCGTTTGCGATCCTCCAGTCGATATGGGTGCGACTTCCGCAGTACAGGTCATCGAGAATCGAGCGGATTTCCCTGTCGCCCATCATGGAGCCGGGTCCGACCGCCCCGAAGGCGACACGGAAGAACCTTATGCGGGCGTTGGCGTTGCAGATAGATTCCGAGATCAGCGTCAGCTCCGGAGCCGCACCCGTGCTTGACATCGACAACAACTCGATCCCATTGCCGATGGCGCCGAGCGGGCTGATCAGATCATGGCAGATCCGCGAGCCGATGAGATCGTTCAAGGCAATGTTGCTCAATTTTTCTCTTTCTTCGGTCGGCTCCGGGCGTGTGCTCCGATGACCGAGATGAACGCGCTTCTCGAGCCGGGTATGCTGGTCCGGCACCCCGACAGACCGGACTGGGGGATCGGGCAGGTCCAGTCCAACATTGGAGGCCGTGTGACGGTCAATTTTCCAGAAGCCGGGAAGGTTGTGATAGATGGGTCAAAAGTTATGCTCTCCGTTGTGTTCGGATTGGACTGAGGCCGCCCTTTGACGCATTCTGACACAACCATGACGTGTTTTCAATCAAAACCAATCGCGCATGTGCTGCGGTTGTCACCGGTCATTTGCACGCATAGAACCCGGCAAACCACGGTTCCGGACCTGGCATGAAAATCAGACAGGATCATCTGCACGTGCGTCTCGCCCGATCCGAGCAGGACCTGCGCGCGTCCGAGCGGCTGCGCTACAAGATTTTCGTCGAGGAACTGGGCGGAGACGGTCCGATGGTCGATCACGCGGGACGTTTCGAACGCGACCGCTATGATCCTCATTTCGATCACCTGATCCTGGTCGACGCAACGCGTGATCCAGCCGAGATGAACCACGTGGTCGGCGTCTACCGCGTCATGCCGGGAGACCGCGCGGAAGCGATCGGAGGGTTCTACTCGGAACAGGAATATGATGTCGAAGTGCTGAAGGCCTCGGGGCGGCGCCTTTTGGAACTCGGCCGGTCGTGTGTCGACGTCGATTATCGGGGAGGGGTTGCGCTGCACCGACTCTGGACAGGCCTGGGGAATTATGTCGAACGGACCGGCGCCGAAATCCTGTTCGGGGTTGCGAGTTTTCACGGGACCGATTGCGACGCGCTTTCGATGCCCATGTCGCACCTTCACGACGCACACCTGGCACCACCCGAGCTTCGCGTTCGCGCTTTGCCGGAACTGTTTCAACCGATGGACCTGCTCGCCCCCGACAAGATTGATCGAGTGGCCGCGATGCGGGATGTGCCGCCCTTGATCAAGGCCTATCTCAGGATGGGCGGGTTCGTCGGTGAGGGTGCCTTCATAGACCACATCTTCAACACGACTGACGTGTGCCTCGTGCTCGATACGGCCCGCCTGACCGACCGTGACCGGGCGCGTTTTACCGGTGGTGGTTTTTGATGGCGGGGCCGACCTGGACTTCGGACGATCAGCCGAAGACGTCTGCGTTGCGCGGTGCGGACTGGCTGCGCGTCGCCTTCAGGGGGGCGGCCATCGGGGTGGTGATCTTGGCAGGGCTCCTGCTGCTCCTGACGCTTCGCCTGGTCGAACGCCCGCTGTCCGGGCAGAAGCGCCCCTGTTGTCGTCTGCCGGACGGCGCTTCGCATCCTCGGGATCGGCTACTCGAGCCGCGGACAACCCATGGACCGGCCCGGAGCGGTCGTCGCTAACCATTCGTCGTGGCTGGATATTCTCGCTCTGAACGCGGAGTCCAGAGTCTATTTCGTCTCGAAGTCCGAAGTCGCGGGCTGGCCTGGCGTCGGCTGGCTGGCGAAGGCCACGGGCACGGGTTTCATTACCCGCGACCCGCGAGAGGCGGCGGCACAGAAAGAGGTGTTCGAAAGTCGGCTGGAAGCCGGGCACGAATTGCTGTTCTTCCCCGAAGGCACGTCGACTGACGGGCAGAGGGTGCTGCCGTTCAAGCCGACGCTGTTCGCGGCCTTCTTCTCGGATCGGCTGCGAGATATCCTGTGGGTTCAGCCGGTGACGGTGATCTATTGCGCGCCAGAGGGCAGGGAACCCAGGTTCTACGGCTGGTGGGGCGACATGGATTTCGGCAGGCACCTCCTGGCGG
>CAZRNL010000118.1:0-8181 GCA_964601395.1 uncultured Silicimonas sp.
GTCCGGGCGCCGGCGGAGAACCGACCGGCGATCTGGCAGCGGCCATCAACAGTGAACTGGGCGGCTTCGCCAAGTTCAAGGAAGACTTCGCGGCCGCGGGTGCGGGTCAGTTCGGTTCGGGCTGGGCCTGGCTGGTCAAGGACACTGACGGCGGACTGAAGATCACGAAGACCGAGAATGGGGTGAACCCGCTCTGCTTCGGCCAGACAGCTCTTTTGAGCTGCGACGTCTGGGAGCATTCCTATTACATCGACTTCCGCAACAAGCGCCCCGCCTACCTGACGAACTTCCTCGACAACCTCGTCAATTGGGAAAACGTCGCCAGCCGGATGTAAGAGCTCGCGCGTTTCGGCAAGAGCATGAGGGCCCGCGGCTTCGCTCCGCGGGCCCTGTTCTTGTCTACTTGCCAGTCGGTTCGGCGGGATAACGTCCATCTGGAGATGCGGCCACGGCCTGCCATCGAGGGCGGAAAACTTGCTGCTTCTGCGACGGCAGCAAGGAACCGGCCTGTTCCCCCGGGGTTTCTATCGTAAACCCCTGGAGGATGAGCACATGGCAGAGAGAAAAAGATCCACAGACGGCAAGAGCGAAACCGAACAATTCGTGCCGGACACGTCGACACCCTCGCAACAGGGCCGTGCCGGGGGCAATCTCGAACGCAAGGTCGGAACGCGCGACGAACGCAAGCGAGCCGAAAAGGGCGAAGGCGCCACACGGGTGCGCAAATCCGACGAGAAGGGATCGGGCAATCTGGGCGGACATCACGGAACCGGAGACGATTCATGAGCGGATTGCAGCATGGCACCTGGGTGCTGGTGGCGGATGGAGAGAAGGCCCTGTTCCTTGAGAACATCACCGACGAGGATGACCCCTACCTGAAAGTCCGCCGCGAGGAATCCCAGGAGAATCCGCCGACGCGGGAGCAGGGAACCCAGAAGCCTGGTCGGTTTAATGACGGGCCCCAGGTTCAGCGGTCGGCGGTACAGGACACGGATTGGCACCGTTTGGCGAAAGAGCGTTTCGCCGACGAACTTGCCGAAATGCTTCACGACATGGTCCAGGACGACCGCTTCACGAAGCTCGTAATCGTGGCGCCCCCACGCATTCTGGGCGAGTTGCGAGACAAGATGCCCATGGAAGTCTCGCAAAGGGTGGTCGCCGAGATCGACAAGACGCTGACGAACCATCCGCTTGAAGAAATCGAAAAGCTCGTCAAGGGATCGCTCGACGACGCATGACGATTCCGACGGTACGCGGCATGCGCCACGCTTGAATGCTCGGCAATGAAACGTCGTCGAATCTAGTGAACCGCTGGGCTCAGTTGGGATGAATATCTCGCCGCGTGCAACCCGACGCGAGCACCGCAGCAACCCAGTCGACGGGTACTTCAACACCATGGGCATCGGCCCACCGAGCCTGAAGTTTGTATGCCGGAAGTTCCTGCGCGTCGGGACAATACCAGTGATGCGGCGCTTGGCGATGGTGGACGAGTTCATGCAGAAGGACGCTTTGATCCGACAGATCCCAGATACTCCAGAGGCTGACGAGCGTGATGGTTCCGGTCCGGTCATCATAGAAGGCGCGCAGCTCGCGACCAATGGAGCCTGCGGACCCATATTGCTGTGCCGCAAGCCGAGGCGGCAGCACGCGGATGGCCGGCGGGGCGCTGCGGCGCTCCCAGGGACTGTTGTCATCAAGCCAGACTTCAAGCTTCTCGACCAGATCGGGCAGGGTATCCTGCTCGGCGCTGGCAGGCAGAGTGAAGGCAGCAACAAAGGCACCTGCCAGCATGGCACTGGCGCGATCGGCGAGGGACATGAGGTTCACCCTGCTGTTTTGTGATTGACTAAAGTGATGCTAGAGTCGGTGGCGAAACGCCGCAAAAGGCTTCTTTTCAGCGTCAGATGAAGGGAATTCATCCGCGATGGCCCGCAAGCTTCCCAGTTTCGCTTCCGTTCGAGCCTTCGAGGCCGCGTCGCGCCATGGAAGCTTCAAGGCTGCGGCCGACGAACTCTGCCTCAGCCCTTCGGCGATAAGCCACCAGATTCGAGCTCTTGAGGAGTTCCTGGACACAAAACTGTTCGAGCGCAGCGGAAATTCTATGCGCCTGACGCTAACGGGGAGGGCATATGCTTCGAGGCTTACATATCTTCTCGATGCTCTGGAGACATCGACGAGATCCGCGATGCCGACAGAGGACCGGCCTTTGCGTGTTCTCACCACCCCCGGGTTCGCGGCACGCTGGATGGTGCCGCGCCTGGACCGTCTGCCGTTCGCGCGACGCATCAGACTGCGGGTATCCGAGGGCGCGCCATCCACCGATTTTTCGACCAACGATGCAGATGTAGTGGTCCACTGGGGAGATGATCCTGTCAGGGACGTGATTGTCGAGCCGTTGATGCAGTCGGCACGATATCCTGTGGCAAGTCCCGCATATGCTGCCGAACATCGTCTGATAGGACCGGACGATCTGAAAGGTGTTACGCTCATCCATGACGAGGTCATGGACGGCTGGGGCAATTGGTTTCGCATGGCCGGGGTGGCTCCGCCTGACTTGCCGCTTGGACCGACCTTCCGGAACTGCGAACTGGCCACAACCGCCGCAGAACAGGGGCAGGGCGTCGCGTTGGCCTATGACGCGGTGGTCAGGGACACGTTGGCCTCGGGGCGCCTCGTGCGGATTTCTAGCGAGGTGACGATGCCACTGGTCATTTACTCCGTCGCATACCCGACGCGACAGCTCGAGAATTCCATGGTGCGTGAGTTTGCCGACTGGCTGCACGGCGAAAGCGAGGCGCAGGGAAGCGCTCCAGTCCGAAACACAGCTGCCGAATGACGCCTGCCTTTACGCGTGACCGGTTGTCTGAGATCGAAGCGGAAAAGGGGAAAGACCGTCCTTAGAGGAGCCATCCGTTGCCCGAGATCGAGAGGACCCTGTCGGCGTCACTCGAGGCCTGAGCGACAAGCGTAGCCTTGACGCGCCGTTCTGGCCGGGTCAGGTGCGAGCCCATGAGCGCCACACGCACAGACTTCGCTGCCACCCGTAAGGGCTTTCTGGCCATGATCGCCTGCTGTGCGATCTGGGGCCTGTCGCCGCTGTACTACCGGATGTTGAGCCACGTCTCGCCGCAGGACATACTGGCTCACCGCGTGATCTGGTCGCTTTTCTTCTTCCTGGGATTGCTGATCCTTCAGGCGCGTGCAGGACGCGTGATCGAGGCCGTCACCGACCGCCGCCAGGTCGGCTGGATCCTGCTGGCGGCCCTCCTGGTATCAGTGAACTGGGGAGTCTTCATCCTGTCGATCCAGATCGGCCGCCTGACCGAGGCGAGCCTGGGGTACTACATCCTTCCGCTGGTTTCGGTACTCTTCGGGCTTGTGCTGTTCCGGGAAAGGCTCACGGTTCTGCAATGGATTGCCGTTTGCCTGGCGGCGCTTGCAGTGGCGGTTCTGACCCTTGGTCTTGGCGCCGCGCCGTGGATCAGCCTGCTCCTGGCCACGACCTTCGGCACCTATGGTGTGCTGAAAAAACGGGTGCGGTCGGGTCCGGTCGTCTCGGTAACTGCCGAAGTGTTGCTTCTCGCGCCTTTTGCGGCTCTGTGGCTGGTGGCATTTGCCGAAACGGGATGGCCAGACAATGCCACGCTTGTGCTTCTGGTCCTGTCCGGACCGCTGACGGCAGGGCCGCTGATCCTTTTCAGTTACGCGGCGAAGAGAGTGCGGCTGGCGACATTGGGTCTGATCCAGTATCTGAACCCATCGCTTCAGTTCCTGCTCGCCAGCGCCGTCTTCGGTGAACCGATCGGCCTGGCCCACGCCATCGCTTTTCCGATGATCTGGCTTGCTTTGGCGCTTTATTCCTGGGTCACATTGTCATCCGACCGGGCCGAGCGGAGGGCGGCGACCAGCGCCGCTACCGTCGGAACGACGTAGAAGTGCTCCTTGAGCGAAGGTCCGGCAAAACCCTTCTCGATGACATGGTCGATCAGCACCAGAAGCGGCTGCCAGTAGCCGTTGATATCGACAAGGCACAGCGGTTTGCGATGAAGCCCGATCTGCGCCCAGGTCAGAATTTCGAAGAACTCGTCCAGCGATCCGGCACCTCCCGGCAGCACGACCACAGCGTCGGCGTTCATGAACATCACCTTCTTTCGCTCGTGCATGGTTTCGGTGATGATCCGGTCTCCGAAAGCGCCGCGCGGAGCCTCCTTGTCCAGAAGGTGTGACGGAATGACTCCCAGACTTGGCGCTCCGGCATCGCGTGCCGCCTGCGCCACCGCGCCCATCATGCCTACGTCACCCGCGCCGTATACCAGCCGCCAGCCTTCTGTCGCCATGGCCCGTCCGAGGTCCTGAGCCGCGGCAAGATAGGTCGGATCATTGCCATCGCGCGAGCCACAGTAGACGCAGACCGAGAACAGGGGCATTGGCATGAGCGGGACCTTTCGGGGAAACCTGTCTGCCCGATGTAGCCCCGACCACCTGCGCGCTCAACCCTGTGGCCCTAAAGCTTGCCGCAAATGCCTCGCAGGAAAGCGTTTTGACCGCCAATGGCACACTTGCTATTGTCGCCCGGACGTCGATCGGGGACAGGATGGGCGGGTTGGGGAAATACTGTAGCTAAGGATATATCGCCCGTGACAACGCGTGAAAGGACCGGTGCCGCTCTGGCCATTGTCGTGGCCATACTGGCAGTGCTTTGGTTCAGCAGGCCCGTCGGTGTGCCTGATGCGCCCGATGTGCCCGAGGAAGCCGCTGCGCCGGCGACCGAGGATGCCACGGCAGTGGCCGATGCGCCTGCGGCAGCCGAAGTTGCGCCTGTGACCGAGATCGTGACCGCAGAGCCAATGCCTGAAGTCTCTGCGGCGACCGAGACGGCCCCGACATCCACCGCAGAGCCTGAGGTCGAAGCTGGAGGCGGGCAGGCCCCCGAAGATGATCCTGAAGTTGTTCCCGAAGCCACCCCTCCCGAAGCCACCCCTGCCGAAACGCCGCCTGCCGAAACGCAGCCCGCCGAAACGACGGCCCGCGCCGTCTTCGATATCGTCCGGGTCGAGCCTGGCGGTGCAACGGTGATTGCCGGCCGCGCCGCTCCGGGTGCCCTGGTGGAGTTGCTGATGGACGGGACCGGTGTGGGCGAGACCGAGGCAGATGGTTCGGGCGGGTTCGTGATCTTCGCGGACCTCGGACCGTCCGGAACACCGCGGGTTCTTTCCTTGACCGAAACCAGATCAGACGGGACAACGGCCGAAGCCGAGGCTGACGTCATCCTGTCGCCAGTGGCCGCCATAGAGCCAGTCGAGGTGGTGCGCGCCGCCGAGGCTGAAGCCCCAGCGGCCGAACCGGTCGCAGCAGAGGCTGAGCAACTCGCTGCCGTGACTGCAGACGAGGCCGAACCCGCGTCCGAACCTGCAGTGGGTACACCCGCCGACGTTGCGCCCGCCGTGGCCGAGGTGCCGGGGCCGGATATCGTTGCTACGCCTGCCAGCCCCGATCCGGCGACGACGGCGCCCGCCATCCCGCCTGCGGCGCCAACGGTACTGCTGGCCGACGAGACAGGCGTGCGCGTCCTTCAGAACGCCGGTGACCAGCCACAGGCGATGACGAACGTGTCCATTGACTCGATCGCTTACGATTCCGAGGGTGAAGTGGCGCTGTCCGGTCGGGCGATCGGTCAATCCAGCGTGCGCGTGTACCTCGACAACAAGCCGCTGATCGACGTGGAAATCGGCAACGACGGGCAATGGCGGGCCGATCTGCCAGAAGTCGATACCGGGACCTACACATTGCGGGTCGACGAACTGAACGCGGAAGGCCGGGTCGTCAGTCGGGCCGAGACGCCGTTCCGGCGGGAATCGGTCGCCGCGATACAGGCGCTCGATGCCGAAAACCGGACGACCATCGCGCCGGTATCGCTTCTGACGGTTCAACCGGGCAACACGCTCTGGGGTATCGCCCGCGAGAAGTACGGCGAGGGCATCCTTTACGTCCGGGTGTTCGAGGCCAACACCGACCGCATCCGCAATCCCGACCTGATCTATCCCGGCCAGATCTTCAGCGTTCCCGACTGATCGTCTTATCGGATCGACATCAATCGGGTGGTGCCACTTTCGGTGCCAGACATAAAGGATACCGCATGACCCAGTTCAATGCCGAGCTTCAGGCGCGTCTGGTCCGCTACTGCGCCATCGACACTCAGTCGGACATGGACAGTCCCTCGGCCCCGTCGACGGAAATCCAACACGCCCTCCTGAACCTACTGGTTGGGGAGTTGACCGAAATCGGCGCCGCCGACGTCAGGAAGACCGAGTATGGCACCGTGATCGCGACCATTCCGGGAACTGTTGCGGGGCCCACGGTCGGGTTCCTCGCCCATGTCGACACCGCTCCGCAGTTCAATGCAACGGGTGTCCGACCGCGCGTCGTGGAGCGCTACAATGGCGGCGAGATCACTTTTCCTGACGATCCCGATCTGGTTCTTTCGCCAGAGGAGTATCCCTACCTGAAAGAGAAGATCGGCGATGACATCGTGACCGCGTCAGGCCAAACCCTTCTGGGCGCGGACGACAAGGCGGGCATCGCGATCATCATGACCGCTGCGCGGCACCTGCTGGATAATCCGGAGATCGAACGGCCCACGATCCGCGTCGCCTTTACCCCGGACGAGGAGATCGGAAGGGGCGTGGACAAACGGCTACCCGCGGACCTGGGCGTCGATTTCGCCTATACCTTCGATGGCGAGGACCTGGGCGAGATCATCTACGAAACCTTTTCGGCCGATTTCGCTGTGGTGACGGTCAAGGGTGTGTCCATTCATCCCGGACTCGCGAAGGACAAGCTGGTGAACGCGATCCACCTGGTGTCCAGGATCGTTGAAACTCTGCCGCAGGTCACGATGACGCCCGAGACCACGGACGGGTATCAGGGCTTCATTCACGCGGTGGACATCAAGGGAAGTGCTGCCGAGGCAGTCGTGCGTTTCATTCTTCGCGATTTCGAACTGGCGGGGCTGGAGGCCAAGGGCGCGCTCTTGCGGCAGGTCTGCGACGCCATCGCAGCGACCGAACCTCGCGCCGAGATACTCTGCAAGGTCACGCCCCAGTACCGGAACATGCGATACTGGCTGGAGGACGACATGACCCCTGTGGAACTGGCGCGTGCGGCGCTGAAGGATCTGGGGATCGAGGAACGTTCCGTTCCGATCCGCGGCGGTACCGATGGATCGCGCCTGACCGAGCTTGGCGTTCCGTGTCCGAACCTTTTCACTGGAATGCAGAACATTCATGGGCCGCTGGAATGGGTTTCGGTGCAGGACATGGCGCACGCGACCGACCTTTGCCTGCGCATCGCGGAACGCGCCGCCAGGACTGCATGAGGGCAGGAAGGCCCGGCGCGATTGCGTAGAGCGGGCTTTTGAGTGCTTTCCCCTACTGGCCTTTCCCGGCTTCGCCGCTTAATTAGCGGCGGATGACCGATATCCATTCTCCCGAAACCGACCGACGCAGCGGCTGGCGGACCATCCGCAAGGTCTTGCCCTATCTTTGGCCGGACGATCTTCCCTGGGTCAGGCGACAGGTCGTTCTGGCAATGGCTGCGCTGCTGATTTCGAAGGTCGTTGCGGTCGCCAATCCGTTCTTCTTCAAGGCGGCCGTCGACTGGCTGTCGGGGGAGGCGCAGGCAGATGCCGCCTGGACGTTAGGCCTCGGGGCGGTCGGGCTTACCGTCGCTTACGGTGTCGCACGGCTGATGAACGTCGGCTTCCAGCAATTGCGCGACGTCTTTTTCGCGGCAGTCGGCCAGCGGGCGCTTCGGATGCTGGCGCTCGAGACCTTCGAGCACATCCATGCCCTGTCGATGCGCTATCACATCACCCGCAAGACCGGCGGGCTGTCCCGCATTATCGAGCGCGGGGTCAAGGGTGTCGATTTCCTGCTGCGCTTCATGCTGTTCTCGATCGGGCCGCTGATTCTCGAGCTGATCATGATCGGCGCGGTTCTGGCGGTGGTATTCGACGTCTGGTACCTCGTCGTCGTGGTCGTCACCATCGCGATCTATACCTGGTTCACCTTCAAGGTGACCGAGTGGCGGGTGAAAATCCGGCGCGAGATGAACGATCAGGACACCGATGCGAACCAGAAGGCGATCGACAGCCTGCTGAACTTCGAGACGGTAAAGTATTTC
>CAZRNL010000118.1:8191-8399 GCA_964601395.1 uncultured Silicimonas sp.
AAGCGCGAAGCAACCCGCTATGACGGCGCGATGGAGCGTTACGTGGCGGCGGCCTTGAAGACGTCGTATTCGCTGGCGTTCCTGAACTTCGGGCAGTCCTTGCTGATCACCGCCGGTCTGGTGATCGTCATGGTCATGGCGGCGATGGGTGTCTCGAACGGATCGCTTACGGTCGGCGATTTCGTGATGGTCAACGCCTACATGATCC
>CAZRNL010000118.1:8409-8819 GCA_964601395.1 uncultured Silicimonas sp.
GCACGGTCTACCGCGAAATCCGCCAGAGCCTGATCGACATGGGCGACATGTTCGAGCTTCTGGAGCAGCCGGCCGAGGTGAAGGACAAGCCGGGGGCTCCGGCGCTTAAGGTGACCGGCGGCGAGGTGGTCTTTGACGATATCGTGTTCGGCTATGATCCCGAGCGGGTGGTGCTGAAGGGCGTATCGATCCGGGTGCCGGCGGGCGAGACGGTTGCCATCGTCGGTCCGTCGGGGTCCGGCAAGTCGACCATCGGGCGGCTTCTTTTCCGTTTCTACGACGTGACCGGGGGCGCGCTTCGGATCGACGGGCAGGATGTGCGCGACGTGACGCAGGAAAGTCTGCATTCGATCATCGGCATCGTGCCGCAGGATACGGTGCTGTTCAACGACACGATCTACTACAACATC
>CAZRNL010000119.1:0-8800 GCA_964601395.1 uncultured Silicimonas sp.
CCATATCAACGAAGAGCGAGCCGACCAGGTCATCGCAGGACGACCGTGGCCGGGCAGCGCCGGCATTCTGGCGGGCACACTTGCGATGTTACTGATTTCCACCTGGAACGCGGCGGCAGATGACCGGAGCCAGGCAACCGACGGAGGCACGAGGCAGAAATGAGCAGAGACGAACTTGACCGCCTCGCAGGTGAAATGCTTCAGACCTTTGCCCGCTTCGAGTACGCGCTGAAAGCTGCCGGCTTTAATGCCGGCGATGGTGACGCAAAGGCGGACTGGACGGCCTTTGCTCGTTCAGTCCCCGAGCTGTTTGATGATCCTCAAGACGAGGCTATTAAAGATGCTATCTCGTACATTCTCGCCCACCCGCCGCGGAAACAGGTGGTCGAGAACAACGTCCTGCGATGGAAGGAGGCTGCGCCTGGCACAGCCCTGCGGTCAGATGAAGTGCTGATCTATGTGCGGCGCGTGCGAAACAATCTGGTTCATGGCGGCAAATTTAACGGCCATTGGTTCGAACCGCAGCGAAGCAAGCAGCTTCTCGGCTACTCGCTATTGATTCTCAAAACCTGTTTGGAAGCCTCCGCTGAGGTAAGGGCTGCATATTACGGCTGATGTTTCGTGTGCGCTACTACTTGTGCACATAACTACATAGACGTAAATGTCGAAAGCACTGATTCCGGGGGAGGGACATGATGCAACTCACGCACTTTAAGGTGACAAAATACCGGAATGTCTGGGATTCCGGCTGGATCGAGGTCGGCAACGTCACCGCATTCGTCGGCCAGAACGAAGCGGGGAAGAGCAACCTCTTTGAAGCCCTGTACCGGATCAACCCGTTCGCGCCAGACGAAGCTTACAACATTGACGAGGATTGGCCGGTCGATGACTGGGGCAACAAGGATTCATCCGCCCTTGTCTGCCAAGCGAAATTTGTTCTCACGTCGGAAGAGATCGAGTCCCTCTACGATGAAGCCGGACACCCCGAACCCGCGCCCGAAGGCGAGCAGACAGGCGAAGAAAGTGCGGCAAAAGAGGACGGGGCCGAATTGCCCTCGGAGCTGATCCTGGTCGGCTCGCGCTCTTACAACGCAGGGCCGAGCTTTGCAGTGGAGGGGGAGCTTGCGGAAAAATTTGATCCCGCCAAGGTCGATGTGTGGGCCAAGGCGCACGCGCCAAAATTCGTGTTGATTCAGAATTACGGCCTCAGCGGCACGCAGATCGAGTTGAACCAGCTCGCCGAACGCCTGAAGGGCGTCAAATGGCACCAGCTCACGAACGAAGAGCAGACCATCCAGATCGTCCTCGATCTCGCCAAGGTCAATATCGATGATTTTCTCGCCAAGGGCGAGACGCCGGAAGGCCGAACTGTTCGTTCCTTCGACAAGCGGGCGGCGTCCTCGTACCTCAGCAAACAGTTTCGTGATCTCTGGACCCAGAAGGAAGTCGATTTCTACATCGAGATCGACGGGACGACCCTCAATATTCTCGCCGAAGACAGGGCGGTCGGCATGCCGGTACGCTTGCACCGGCGCTCCAGCGGGTTTCGCTGGCATGTTTCCTTTGCCTGGAAATTCACGCACGCGAGCCAGGGGCAGTACAAGGGCTGCATCCTGCTGCTCGAAGAGCCGGGCATTCATCTGCATTATTCCGGGCAGCGTGACCTGCTCGAAGTCTTTCAGCGGCTCTCGAAATTGAACACGACTCTTTATACGACCCACCTCGCGTCGATGGTCGATCCGGCTTATCCTGAGCGCGTGCGCATCGTCGAGACAATGGGTAACCATGCCACCGTCAAGAGAGGCGTGGTGAGCAGCCAACGTGCACCCATGGCCGTTATCGAACTTTCGCTCGGACTGACCGGCGACATGAGCGGCATGCTCGGCACGCGTCAGACGTTAATTGTCGAGGGTGGCGACGACGCGCTGATCCTGCACAAGCTTTCCGGCCTTCTGCGCGGGGAAGGCAAAACGCACCTTTCCGACCGCATCTATCCCTGGCCTGCGCGCGGCGCGCCGAAGACGCCCATGTACGCGGCCTTTGCCGTCGGTCAGGGTTGGGATTCGGGCGTTTTGCTCGATACGGACCCGGAGGGTGCGACCGCAAAAGAGAAGATCAACGAACTTGTTCTGAAAGAGCTGGCCGCGGAGCAGCGGGCGCGGTTCCGCGTGCTCATGCTCGGCAAGACAGCAGGGATCAAGAAGACCGACGCCGCGATCGAGGACTTATTCGACGACCAGTTTTACATCGAATGCGTCAACGCGGCCTTCGGTATCGCCATCAAACCAGAGGATCTGCCGGTCGATGGCTCCGATATGATTACCAAGCGCGTGGAAACGATACTGGTCCAGCGCTATGGGCACAGCGAACTCGACAAGCGCCGCGTCATGGCGGAAATCCTGCGGCGGTTCGATGGCTGGGAAAAGGTATCGGACCTGCCGAAGGGCACCGCCATCAGGGCCGAGAAGCTGTTTCGCGCGATTAACAGCGCTTTCGAGGCTCAGTGAAGCGGATTAAGATCCTGGTCATCTGAAAAGCGCCATCAAAACTGTCCCGTTTTTGCCTGATAACGGGACAGTCTGCTCTGGCCGTGCTATCATGCGCCCATGAAAATCACGGGCTCAAGCAACGCAGGGCAGGGGACCCCGGCCGTTGTAAATGGGACAGTCCCGCCGCGGCGGGTGCGCAACGAGGAGCGCCGCTCGCGCGAGCACCTGACGCAAGGCGAGATCGCGCTTTTGATGAAGACGGCGCGTCACCGGGGCGGGCGCTACGGCCATCGCGACGCCACCATGATCCTCGTCTGCTACCGGCACGTGCTCAGGGTATCTGCGCCGCAGGTTGGGGCGTTGCATGTCGTCGCCCCCAATATGGATCATTCATGGCAGAACCGATCGCTGAGACATCGACACCATCGGACGAGGATCCTCACGCACCCCTGTTCCTCACCTGTCATGGGGTCCCGCGCCGAGGCCCGCCCGAGCCCGGCGAACAGGTCTACTTCCGCGACCCGCAGGGCGCTTGGCGTCCGCTTCAGGGGGATCTGCTCTATGAGATAGAGGCGGAATGTGTTCGGATCCACGACGCGTTCGCCGCCGCCCTTTTCGGGGACATCCGACGGTATCACCAACTGCTTCCGGCGATCCCACATGTTCTCCACGATGCCGGCCTCAATTCCGAATCCACGCTGTCGCGTGAGGATTTCGAAAAATTTGTCGGCGCACTACACGAGATGCCGGAGCTGAACCAACTTCTATATCTCTACGACTGTAGAAAGTTGGTTTCCGGCATTCAGGAGTGCACCAAGGAGGTCTGCTACCTCGTCGGCGAATTCTATCGCATCCTCAATCTTGAGGAACTCTTCTACCCGCCATTCGCTGAGCCGGACGGGACTCGTTATCTGACTTCGCCGGTGGTCACCACACTCACCGCCACGCTCACCATCGTCTACATCCGCCTGCACAGCCTGCTCGATTACACGACCAAGCTGGTTTTCGAGATCGAGCACTTGCGCGGTGACTTCTCGACCTACCCCAAACTGTCGTCGTCGAATATCCAGTTCGGAGATCGCCGCCGGCTCGGTTGGGGCGAGGCTGCCGGGACCTTGTTCGAACTAGGCGAACCAGTAACGGAGATAGAGCTGTTCAGAAATCTCGTGATTCACGATGGGCTGCTGGACGACATGCCCAAGGCGTACAAGGTGATCGACGCCGGTCGTACCGTGGAGAAATTCGTTCTGATGCCCGATCGGACAGGCGGCCGCCTGGATCGATATAAGAACCGATCCCTGTTCTACAGCGGCGAGGACAAGGTGAATCTTCGACTCCCTGCGCTCCTGACGGCCTTTCAGACGAAGCATCTGGTGACACTGCAGCGTGCGCTCGTCCGACTGGGACAGGTGGGTGCCGAGCGGGCGGCGAACGCCCACGCAGGCTAAACATCGACGGCGGACCCAGGCGGACCGCCGCCGACTTAACCGGACGACCGGGTCTATCGCACAGCGCTAGCGATCGCGTCCGCCATCGCATCGACCATGGGCGCAAAGAGCGCCGGCTTCCCGACTGTCTCCTTTAGCCTGTCCGGCCAATCCGGATTGTCTGAGGCCCACGACATGATCTTTGACGCATCAATGCCCCGGTGACCAGCAAGATAGCGCGACGAGATCTTGGCTGGAACGGACTCCCGCACAAAGCTGGCGTTCATCGGTCGAATGGACGCGAAGAGCCCGTAAGCCTTGGCGAAGGTCTCAACTTCGCCTTCTTCCGCCAGCTCCGACAACAATTCAAGTACCGGCCCGGACGGCGTGATGTACGCATCCAAGCCAAGTTGGGATATCGCGTCCGCCACGCGGCGCGCGTTGCGGATACCGAGCGCGGCAAGCGCGTCATGCAGCGCATTTGCCGATTTAACGCCACCCTCCTCCATCCAGTGTTGGGCCTTCCCTGTCCTGCTGTCAGCGACGTGCGCCGCCACAGCCTTCGTATCTGGGGAGAGCACCTTCACGCGCCCTTCGCTGATTTCGAGGACGCCAGCGCCCGTCAAGGCTTCGAGCTCGGTATCGAACCTCGGGTGGCGTATGTCGTCACGGAATAGCGATGCCAGATCACCGCGAAACTCCAAAGCGAGCGTATCTGGCTCCAGCCAGGGGACGGCACGGGCCCCGCCATGGGTGTTTAGCAGGAGACCCACAACGAGCGTTTCCCGTAGCTGCTGGCCCACTCCGGATCCCGGTCTCAGGAGCGCTGTCCTGCTGCGATGCAGGACGGCCGTAGCCATGAGATAGGGGAAGACATCGCGATACCAACGAGGGGGCGTCTCAGGATCGGCGATCATCTCCGGCGGATCCTTGTCTAGCCAGGCGAGCACCGGTGGACTGCAAGGCTCCGGTAAGGCCGCCAGCAGCCGCTTGCGGAACACGGCCAGATCACCCGGCCGAGGACTGCGGGCAAGCGCCCCTTCGAGATCGCGCCAGTCGCGGAAACCGCCGGCCAAGGCGATGACGGACTGACATTTGTGGAGGGGAAAGAGAAAACCGCTGTTGTCGAACAGCCGCTTCAAATCTTTGGCGCATTTCTTAGCGCCATCAAGAGTCGAATACATGCGAAGAGTCCTCCATCTTGGCCTCGTCGAGACGCGCTGCTCGTCTCAGGCGGCCGTAATGAGTGCTCGGTCGCGAGAGGTTCAAACTCGTTGGACGACAGTCCTTCGCCAGGGCAGCGGCCGCGCCGACGATGACGGCGCAAGCTATCGACATACGCCCGGAACGCGCGCGTTCAAGGACGTTGGCCGCAAAGCGCAGGCTAGTGCCGCATTCGGTTCGCCGGCTGCCGCAGGTCAGTTGCGACCCTGGATCGCCCTGAGAACGCGCTTAGTCTCGACCAGCAGCAGCAGTTGATCGTCTTGGGTGACGATCCGTGCATGCATCGTGGCGATGCGGACCGGGAATAGGCGCTGGAGAGATTCCCGCACATCCTCGGGGCGACCGAACACCGGCTTGAACACCGTGTTCCAGTTATCCTTCCGCTCGATGATCGCGCGATAGTCGGTAAAGTCGGCATATTCGATTAGCGGCTGCTCTATTTGGCCCGCCTTTACCGCCCTGTCCCGCTTGTCGATCCAGGCATCGAGCATGTTTGGCGGTAGCTGACGCTTCATCCAATCGTCGCCAAACACATCTCGCATCACCGTTTCTATGAACCGTCGAAGCGCCACCTCAAACCGCTGAAGCTGATCGAACGCCTCGCGCGCCCGGGCGAAACCGTCGTCCTCTTCAACCTCTTCCGGCGGCTCTCCATTGCGAAGTTGCGCGATCGTCAGGCTCTCTTCGAACGCAGCGGGTGTGAAATCTGTTAAGGCCGGATCGAAACCGCGTTCACGATAGAGCCCCGTTCGAAAAACTGGATCGATCAGCGGCTCAAAAGCTGGCTGCACCACGTCACGCCAATCGCCCAGGTGCGGGCGTAGCGCGTCGGCGAATTCACTTTCAAACGCTCGTCGGGCGTCAATGCCCCGCCCAATTGCGACGATGTCGGAGAAAGCTCGCGCAGACGCCCCATTTTCCTCGACCCTCAACCAGGGCGATTGCACGCTGGCCATGGCCGCCTGCAAAGCGTCCTGGGTGCCAAACACGCTCCGCGTTAACTCAGCCGCTCCCATAGCCTCTCGCGCAAGCCGACCGAGTTCATCGACTTCGGGCAGCCTGAACATGCTTTCATAGACTTGGCGCGCTTCCATCGCGGCGGTGATCGATTGGCGAATATCTGAATTCGGGTCGAACAGGCCAACACGTCTCGCCTCCTCGATCGGTCCTTCCAACAGCTTTCGCTGACTCTCAAAGTCCGCTGCGATCTTTGCCGCACCGCCCAGGTCAGCAATACCGGACAGCAACTTGCGTCGCTCCTCCTCCTGACGGAGGAACTCCATCGTCGTCGATCCCAGGCCGATCTGCTTATAGATATCGCCCAGCGGATCGATATGACGCCGCAGCTCGCCCAAAGGATCTGTCAGGCGACGCCACGTCTCTTGCTGTTCCCATAACCGCCGAAGTTCATCAGACATCCTGATTCTGCCTTTTTTAAGAGCTACCCGACGTCCGCAATCGGCTGCCCAACGGGCTTTTCAGTTTGCCAAGCAAACGTCGCGCATCGATCCTCGACGAGGGCGATCACCTTGTCTTGCGTTGCCTTGGCCGCCTCGGCATCAGCCACGAACGCCGGCAAGCGCAGCGTCTTGGCGCGCTCGGACAGTCGCGCGGCAAGTTCGCCCATAGCCGCATCGGCGTTCCCGACCGTCAGACTGATCGTGCGAGCCAGCGTGAGGAAGTCTTGCCGCGTCAACCGGTCATCCTTGCCGTTCAGCTTCAGGGCCATCCGATCGCCGCCAAGGTCCGGAAAAACGCGGGTGGTGACAGCGTCATAAAGCGGCGCAAAACGCACCGTCATGAAGGCCTTCGCGCCCGCCTCGGCCGTTTTGAGCATCGCCAAGTTCTTCAGGTGCATATCGCCGTCTGCAATCAACCAGGCGAAGACCGCGCGACGAAACAAGATGTCGAGGTCCGCGGCAGGATCGGTAGAAAGTGGACGCAGGCCCCGCGCCATGCGCTCGATCGTACCATCATATTTTGCCGAAGCTGGAAGGTCCAAGATGGAGCAGAAGTCCTCCATCGCCAGACGACGGTCATCCTGAGGGCCGCGCCGGATATCAAACCGCTCGACTACCAGGGCCGGCGACATGCCGTCGGGCATCTCGATCAGGGCCGCGTCGGGCACCTCGAACCCGGCGGCACGACCAAGTTCCAGGCAGAGCCATTCCACAATCGGCAGCGTCTCGAAGCCTGCCGTGCCGGCAGGCTTGAGAATGTGGGTGAAGGGCTGGTCGATGGCCGGAACGAGAGCGCCATCCGGGGTCAGGCACATTGGCGCCTTGATCTGGACACCCGACAGGCGTGGCGTTTCGGCGCGCGCGAAGATGCGCGCCAGGTTCTGCTCGAAGGTCTCCTCGATCTCGCCGCGCGCCGGTCCCGCGTAAACGCCTGTGAAGCGGCCCGTGTCGAGGAAACTGGCAAGCGTGGTGGTGAGCACATCGGCGGGCACCGCCGCCAATTTCTTGTGGTCTTCGACGATGACGATGTTGGACATATAGCGCCGGCCACGCCGCAGCACCTCGCGTTCGTCGCGTTCATGGAGAACCTGGGCAAGCCAGCCCTCCGGCAACAGCGACTCGATGAACGCTGGTAATTTGCCCGGCGTCGTCTCGCGCACCAGGGCCGGACCAACGCGTCTCTGAGTTTTCCAGCGCCATTCGAAACCATCATGGATCAAGCGACCCAGAGGCTCGCCGTGCCAAGCGACCAGAAGATCGAGCGCCGCCTTGTTGACGGGGACCTTGGCCGCGCCGGGCTGGGCCAACAGAAAGCGTTCAGCGCCCTCTCCCTCGCGATACCATTCATTCTCACGAGCCAGCGCCCAGACAGCGTCAGCCGCCGCATGCGGCGTTCCATGCTCCTCCACCAACCGGGCCGCCATCTGGGCGCGCATTTCGACGGTGATGGCGCTGGCGTGTTCACTTCTGAGGCGGAAGGCCTCCAGAAAGCGTTGGCGTGGTGACGATGCGGCAACGCGCAGCTCTCCCAGATCGTCGCCAATCACCGCGATCGCCGTCGAAGGGTGCGCCGGAGCTTGGTTTTGAACGATCTCGAGCGTGCGCAACCGTGTACGCTGGTTGCGGCGACCACTGATGAACAGGCGCCCGTCAGGCGTAGGCGCGAGCAGCGCCGCGCTTGCCGACGAGAGATAGGCATTGGGATAGAGATAGTGGGCGATACGGACTGCGTGTCCCATGATGGTCGCTTCCGCGTCACCATCATGATCGACATAGACGCCCCGGACGAGCTGGATCAGCTCTCCGGCCTGCGCGCGCTGATGCGCCCGCTTGGCATCGATCGTTTCGCCCACCAGATGGATAGCCACACGATTATCCCGCATTTCAGATACGCGTTAATCGCATATTGCAGCCGTGCCGTCAAGGATTATCGCGCATCTGAAATACGCGATAATCCTGACTTCCCTTCAGCCGTAGGGGTTAGCACTTTGACTGGCGAGCAGCCCGACAGCTGATTGCTTAGCCGAACCTGACCCTGGGGCCGCAGCCACGTCCCGAATGCGGCCCACTTGCAGCCCCAACAGGAGCAGCAGGTTGAGGCTTGCAAGACGTTCCGGCCAACCCAAGCCATGCCCCCCTCGAGAATGTACGGCGCATACGGGGGGTGATCTTCACGTGAAACACTATGGGTAATTCTGTT
>CAZRNL010000120.1:0-8590 GCA_964601395.1 uncultured Silicimonas sp.
GAGTGTCCCTTCGCCGCCGACAAGCTGGCCGCGCTGATCGAGGCGGCGGGTGCGCATATCGACGGCCCCTTCGACGGAGAGGAGGCGGTCACGCTTCTGGCCGACATGGATGCGGGCTGCACCGGCACGATGTCCTCGGGGCTGTTTCCCGAATTGATCCGGCCCATCGTCACGCACTATCTGGCGGGTGACAAGGATACGGCTCTGGACCACTGGAAAACGTGCCTGCCGCTGATCAACCACGAAAACCGCCAGTGCGGACTTCGCGCCTGCAAGACGGCCTTCATGCACGGCGGTGTGATCCGGAGCGACAAGGTGCGCCATCCGCTGCGGCCGATGTCCGAGCGGACACGTGCAAGGTTGCTGGAGCTGGGGCGCGAACTGGACATCATCGCCCTGCGCTGGGGCAAGTGACACGGCATGGGCGCACGATTGAACCTGCGCCCGGTCTGAATGGGCTTCGCACATGTCGTTCACGCTGAAGCAGATACGCTATTTCGTCGCCGTTGCCGAACTGGGGTCGGTCAGCCGGGCGGCGAACGAGGTGTCGATCTCGCAGAGCGCCGTGACCGAGGCGATCCGCGAGCTTGAACAACGCCTTGGCGTCAAGCTGTTCGAAAGGCGCAAGCGCGGCCTCGAGGCGACGCATCACGGCCATGTCTTCCTGCGCCACGCAAAGACCATCCTTGCCGAGGTCGCCAACGCCGAGGCAAGCATCGAAACGCTGCCGGGGGCGCTGACCGGCAAGCTGAACATCGGCGTCACCTCGCTGACAGCGGGCTACGTGCTGTCCGATCTTCTGTCGCGGTTCCGCAGGGCATCGCCCGCGATCGAGGTGACGGCGATCGAGGATACGGGCGAATACCTGGAACACCTGATCGTTGGCGGTGAGTTGGACGTGGCGGTGATGGTCGTGTCGAACCTGCGCAACAACCAGGCGCTGCACTCGGAGATCCTGGCGGTGTCGCCTTACCGGCTGTGGCTGCCTATCGGGCACCGGCTTTGCGGTGAGGAAAGCATCGCGCTGGAGGATCTGGCCGCTGAGCCTCAGATTCTGCTCGACGTCGACGAAATGCAGGCCGAGGCGCTGGGCGTCATGTCGGTGTTCCGAGTGCGCCCTCGCATCGCCTTCCGCACGCGTTCGGTCGAGGCGGTGCGGTCACTGGTCGCCAGCGGCGCGGGCGTGGCACTGTTGCCGGACCTCGTCTACCGCCCATGGTCGCTGGAGGGCGACAGGATCGAAAGCCGCGACGTGGCGGGCAAGTTGCCGCTGGTTCAAGTCGGTCTGGTCTGGCGGCGCGGTGCCAGCGTGCCCGACGTGACACGGGCGTTCCTGTCGGTGGCGCAGAACTATCATGCGCTCAAACTGCGTTAGATATCGGTTTTTCCGATATTTCGGCGGTGAAAATTGAATTTGTGATTTCACTCGCCGAGGCTCATGATTTCGTCAAAGAAAAACCAACAGTCTCGGGGAGAGAAATGATGAAGACGTTTCTGAAATCCAGCGTCGCGTTCGGGATGATGTTCAGCCTCGCTGGCCAGGCCATCGCGGCCGACATGATCACCGAAATCGGCGCCGGCGAGGGCCAACTGAACATCGTCGCCTGGCCGGGCTATATCGAGCGCGGCGAGACGATGGCTGAATTCGACTGGGTCACCGGTTTCGAGGCAGCCACGGGCTGCATGGTCAACGTCAAGACTGCCAACACCTCGGACGAGATGGTGGCGCTGATGAACGAAGGCGGTTTCGACCTTGTCACCGCCTCGGGCGATGCGTCGCTGCGGATGGTTGCGGGCAAGCGCGTGCAGCCGGTCAACATTTCGCTGATCCCGAGTTGGGACCAGATCGACGACCGCCTGAAAGATGCGCCCTGGCACACGGTCGACGGCGTGCATTACGGCGTGCCCTACATGTGGGGTCCGAACGTCCTGATGTACAACGCCGAGGTCTTCGGCGACACGCCCCCGACATCCTGGAATGTCGTGTTCGAAGAACAGAATCTGCCCGATGGCGCGACCAACGTAGGCCGCGTGCAGGCCTATGACGGTCCTATCCACATCGCGGACGCGGCGCTTTACCTGATGACGCATCAGCCGGAACTGGGCATCACCTCGCCCTACGAGTTGAACCTGGACCAGTACAACGCGGCGCTGGATCTCTTGCGCCAGCAGCGCAAGCTGGTCAGCCGCTATTGGCACGACGCCTTCATCCAGATCGACGACTTCAAGAACGAGGGCATGGCGGCCTCGGGGTCCTGGCCGTTCCAGGTGAACCTGCTCAAGGGCGATTCCGTGCCCGTGGCAAGCGTCATCCCCGAAGAAGGCGCGACGGGATGGGCCGATACGACGATGATGCACGTCGAGGCGGCCAACCCGAACTGTGCCTACATGTGGATGGAGCACACGCTGACCTCGAACCTGATGTCCGACCTCTCGGTCTGGTTCGGTGCCAACCCGGCGGTTCTGGCCGCCTGCACCGACGGGCGCGGCATGCAGACAGCCGAGGGCTGCACGACGAACGGTCTGGACGATTTCGAGAAGATCCGGTTCTGGCAGACGCCCGTGACCCAGTGCGAAAGCCAGGGCGAGTGCGTTCCCTATTATCGTTGGGTGTCCGATTACATCGGCGTCATCGGCGGACGGTAACCTGCAAGACGTCCCGTGCCGCACGGGTGCGGCGCGGGACGAAAGGCCAGAACCATGACAGCGGCAGTCAGTTTTCAGGGCGTCTCGCGCCATTTCGGCACGGTTCGCGCGGTCGATGACGTCACTCTTGATATTGTCGAGGGTGAGTTCTTCGCGATGCTCGGACCCTCCGGTTCGGGCAAGACGACCTGCCTGCGCCTGATCGCGGGGTTCGAGCGGCCCACCCATGGCACGGTCCATATTTTTGGTGAAGACGCGACAGGGACACCGCCCTACCGCCGACCGGTGAACACCGTCTTTCAAGACTATGCGCTTTTTCCGCATCTGAACGTACGGGACAACGTGGCCTACGGACTGATGATCGCGGGCAAGAGCCGGGGGGAACGGCACCGGGCGGCAGACGAAGCGCTCGGTCTCGTGGCGCTTCCAGGTTACGGCACGCGAAAGCCTTCGGAGTTGTCCGGTGGCCAGCGCCAGCGTGTGGCTCTTGCGCGGGCGCTGGTGATGCAACCGCGCGTTCTGCTTCTCGACGAGCCGCTCGGAGCGCTGGATCTCAAGCTGCGCGAGCAGATGCAGAGCGAGTTGAAAACCCTGCAACGACAGTTGGGGATCACATTCGTCTTCGTCACACACGATCAGGGCGAAGCACTGTCGATGGCGGACCGCGTGGCGGTCTTCAACGACGGTCGGATCCAGCAGGTGGGGACGCCGCAAGAGGTATACGACAGGCCGCAGACGCCATTTGTCGCCGATTTCGTGGGGTCGTCCAATGTGCTTCCGCCGGAACTGGTCCAGCGGCTGACCGGGCGCGCGCATCCTGCCAGTCTGCGACCGGAATCCATCCGCCTTGGCGACGGAGCGATAGCGGGCCGGGTCGTCGGGCAATCCTTTCTGGGCGTCGCGACACGGCTTGAAGTGGCGGCCGAAGGGGTGATCCTGAATGTGCTTCTGCCCAAGGGAACCGTGGTCCCCGCGACCGGGATGACCGTTGGTCTGACGTGGGACGAGAGCGCGCTGCATGTGATGGACGGGGCCGATGGCTAGGACAGGCGGTGTGATGGTCCAGGTATCGGACACGCTTTGGCGGCGACCGAACCTTCTGTTGCTGCTCCTGGTGATCCCGCCGGTGCTCTGGCTGGGTGTCGTCTACCTCGGATCCCTGTTCGCGCTCCTGGCTCAGAGCTTCTTCTCTATCGACGAGTTTTCGGGCCTCATCAGCTATGAGTTCACGCTGAAGACCTATGCGGAACTCTTCCGAGCCTCCAACTTCGACATTCTCTTGCGTACCGTCGCCATGGCCGCTGCGGTGACCATCGCCTCGGCCATCGTGGCCTTTCCGATTGCCTATTATGCGGCACGTTATGCGCGCGGCAAATGGAAGGCGCTGTTCTACCTCGGGGTCATGCTGCCGATGTGGTCGAGCTATCTGGTGAAGGTCTATTCGTGGAAGCTGATCCTGGCAAAGGAGGGCATCCTGAACTGGCTGTTCGAGACGCTGCATCTGGGCTGGCTTCTGAGCGCCTACCTGTCCATTCCCGGCATCGGCGGCAACTCGCTTTCGGTCAGCTGGACCGGAACGTTCCTTGTGTTTCTCTATGTCTGGCTGCCGTTCATGATCCTTCCCATCCAGGCGTCGCTGGAGCGCGTGCCGGCGTCTATGCTGGAAGCGTCGGGCGACCTGGGCGCAAGGCCCGGCCAGACGTTGCGCCACGTAATCCTGCCGTTGGCGCTGCCGGGGATCGTCGCGGGGTCGATATTCACCTTCTCGCTGACGCTGGGCGACTACATCATACCACAAATTGTCGGCACCTCTGCCCGAATGATCGGGCAAGCGGTCTACCAGTTTCAGGGAACGGCCGGAAACATTCCACTGGCGGCGGCGTTTGCCGTGGTTCCGATCCTGGTCATGGGCGTCTACCTGACGGTTGCCCGCCGAATGGGGGCATTCGATGCGCTCTGAAGCGTCCTTTGGACTGAAGATCGCGGCGATTGCGGGGCTATTGTTCCTGCACCTGCCGATCCTCCTTATCTTCGTCTACGCCTTCACCACCGAGGACAAGAGCTACCAGTGGCCGCCGCCGGGCTTCACGCTCAAGTGGTTCGCGGTGACGTGGGAGCGTGCGGACGTCTGGCAGGCGCTGTCGCTGTCACTGCGGGTGGCCGCCATCTCGACGGCGATCGCAATGGTGCTTGGCACGCTCTGTGCCGCTGCCGTCGCGCGCAGTCGGTTCTTCGGACGCGAGACGATTTCGCTGCTGGTCATCCTGCCCATCGCTCTGCCCGGCATCATCACCGGCATCTCGCTGCGCTCGGCCTTCAACCTTGCGGATATCCCGTTCAGCTTCTGGACCATCGTGCTGGGCCACGCGACGTTCTGTATCGTGGTCGTCTACAACAACGCCGTGGCACGGTTCCGCCGTACCTCGGGCAGCCTGATCGAAGCGTCGATGGATCTGGGCGCCACGTATTTCCAGACCTTTCGCTTCGTCATCCTGCCGAATATCGCCACGGCGCTGCTGGCAGGCGGGATGCTGGCCTTCGCGCTGTCGTTCGACGAGGTGATCGTCACCACCTTCACCGCCGGACAACAGCAAACCTTGCCGATCTGGATGCTGGAGGAACTGGTGCGTCCGCGCCAGCGTCCCGTGACCAACGTGGTGGCGATGGTGGTGGTGGTGGTCACCTTCCTGCCGATCCTTGCCGCCTATTATCTGACCCGAGGGACCGACACGGTCGCGGGCCAGGGAAAATGACACGCGCTCGCGCAGCGCATGAAAGGGAGAACGACATGGACACCCAGATGCTGATAGGAACGCGCTTCGAAGCCGGAACCGAGACCGAAGAGACGATCCTGAATCCGCGTACCGGCGAGACGATCCTGACGCTTCCCGAGGCCAGCGCGGCTCAGATCGACCGGGCCGTGGCCGCCGCGCGCGCTGCCTTTCCGGGCTGGGCAAGGACTACGCCGGGCGAGAGGTCGGCAAGACTTCTGGCCATCGCCGACGCTGTCGAGGCCAATGCCGATCGCCTTGCGGCCCTGGAGGCGCTGAACTGCGGTAAGCCGATCCAGTGTGCCACCAATGACGAGATGCCCGCTATCGCCGACTGCTTCCGCTATTTCGCTGGTGCGGTGCGCAACATGCATGGCCCGGTCGCGGGTGCCTACCTGGAAGGCCACACCAGCATGATCCGCCGCGATGCGATCGGCGTCGTAGCCTCGATCGCTCCCTGGAACTATCCCCTGATGATGATGGCATGGAAGCTGGCCCCGGTCATCGCGGGGGGCAACACGGTTGTCATCAAGCCGTCCGAGCAGACGCCGCTGACCGCGCTCGCCTTTGCGCGCATCCTGTCCGACATCCTGCCCGAGGGTGTGGTGAACGTGGTCGTCGGGCAGGGCGCCTCTGTCGGCAATGCGCTGATCAACCACCCGGACGTGGACATGGTGTCGATCACCGGCGACGTGGCCATCGGAAAGAAGGTCCTTATGGCGGCGTCGAAGACGGTGAAGCGCACGCACCTGGAACTGGGTGGCAAGGCGCCGGTGCTGGTCTATGGCGACGCCGATCTGTCCCGCGTGGTCGAAGGGCTCAAGGCGTTCGGGTATTACAATGCGGGCCAGGACTGCACCGCTGCCTGCCGGATCTATGCCCATGCAGGAATCTACGACAGTTTCGTTGCCGATCTGACGGCCGCCGCCTCGAGCATCGTCTTCGACGACGCCGACGACACCCTGAACGAGATCCCTCCGATGATCTCGCCCCGCCAGCGGGACCGCGTGGCCAGCTTCGTCGAGCGGGCCGCCGAACAGTCCCATATCGAGGTGACGACCGGTGGTGCAGCCGGTGATGGCGGCGGATTCTACTATCGTCCGACCGTCATCGCAGGGGCGCTTCAGCAGGACGAGATCGTCCAGCGCGAAGTGTTCGGTCCCGTGGTCTCGGTCACGCGGTTCACCGACGACGATCCGGTGATCGACTGGGCCAATGACAGTCCCTATGGCCTCGCCAGCTCGGTCTGGACGCAGGACATCGGCAAGGCGATGGAGGCCTCGGCCGCGCTGCGCTACGGCTGCACTTGGGTGAATACCCACTTCATGCTGGTCAACGAGATGCCGCACGGCGGCCTGAAGCAATCGGGCTATGGCAAGGACATGTCGATGTATGCGCTTGAGGACTATACGGCGGTAAGGCACGTGATGATCGCGCACTAGGGGCGCGACAAAGTCGGTGCCGGTCGGTCAGGTCACCGGCGCGGGGTTGAAGAGTGCAAGAGAATTGTGCGTGCCGTGCCGCTCGGCCCATGTCTTTTGCCCGCTGGCCGTCGCAAGGATGATGTCCAGCACCCGTTCGCCCATCTCCTCGATGGTCGCCTCTCCGGCGGCGATGGGGCCAGCGTCGATGTCGATCAGGTCGTGCCAGCGGCGGGCAAGCCCCGAATTGGTCGAGACCTTGAGCGTCGGCAGCGCTTCCAGGCTGTAGGGCGTGCCACGCCCGGTGGTGAAGACGTGCACCGTCGCGCCCGCAGCCAGTTGCAGCGTACCGCAGATGAAGTCGCTGGCCGGCGTCGCGGCGAAGTTCAGGCCCTTCGTCACCGCGCGCTCGCCGGGCGGGATCACGCCCGAGATCGGCGCGGTGCCGGATTTGACGATCGAGCCCATGGCCTTTTCGACGATGTTGGAAAGCCCGCCCGCCTTGTTGCCGGGTGTGGTGTTGGCCGAACGATCGACATGGCCACGCTCCAGATAGGCGTCATACCAGGTCAGCTCGTGGATCAGCGCGTGGGCCACCTCGGGCGTGGCGGCCCGCGCGGTCAGTTGCGCGATGCCGTCGCGCACCTCGGTGTTCTCGGAAAACATCACCGTGCCGCCCGCCCGCACGATCAGATCGCTGGCATGGCCAAGGGCGGGGTTGGCGGTGACGCCCGAAAAAGCGTCCGAGCCGCCGCATTGCAGGCCCACGACCAGATCCGACAGCGGGCAGGGTTCCCGCCGGCGGGCATTCAGCCGCTCCAGATGCGCCTCGGCGGTCTCCATGATGTTGCGTACCATCGCGTCGAAGCCGTTGTTTCGCTCATCCTGAAGGCGGATCAGGTCGGGCAGGACCATCTCGGGGAAAAGGCGGTCGGGTTGCAGTTTCTCGCAGCCAAGGCTGACGGTCATCACCTCGCCGCCGAAATTTGGGTTCTTCGAGATATTGCGCAAGGTGCGGATTGGGATCACCGCGTCGGGTGCGTCGATGGCGACGCCGCAGCCATAGACATGCTCCAGCGACAGCACACCGTCCACGTTCGGATAGCGCGGCAGCAGTTCGGCCCGGATGCGGCGGACCGCATGATCGACGATGCCGGTGACGCATTGCACGGTGGTGGTGATCGCCAGCAGGTTCCGCGTGCCGACGCTGCCGTCGGCATTGCGATAGCCCTGGAACGTGCGCCCGGTCAGTGGCGGACCGATGTCCGCCACCTTGGTCGAAATCGGCAGGCCGTCGACGCCGGGCGCGGCCGGCATGACCAGCCGGTGTTCGTTGACCCATGACCCGGCGGGCAGCGCTTCCGCCGCATGACCGATGACCACGTCGTATCGGCGCACCTCGCCGCCTTCGGCGATATCGGTCAGGGCGACCTTGTGGCCCGAGGGGATACGCTCGCGCAGCGTGACACCGTCCGGCAGCACCGTCCCTTCGGCGAGGCCGCCCTCATTGGCGATGATCGCCACATTGTCGGCCGCGTTCATGGCGATGGCGCGGGGTCTGTCTTTGGGTTTTTCCAGCATTCTCAGAATTTCGGACGGGCGAACTCCCAGTCGGGCCAGTGTTTCTTCATCTCCGAGGCATCGTTGCGCACGGTGATCCCGCAGTCGAGGTAATTCTGGTGCAACCGCTTCAGCGCGTCGCGGTCCAGCGTCACCCCCAGGCCCGGGCCTTCGGGTATGGCCAGCGTGCCA
>CAZRNL010000121.1:0-8482 GCA_964601395.1 uncultured Silicimonas sp.
TCCAGAATTCCGTCCGAGACAGGTCAAGGCAATGCTGGATGCGCCGTTCTATGCCCGATCCGTGGTCGAGACCCAGATTGGCGGCGAAATCGTGCGCGGCGTTCACGAGGCCCTGGATCTGAATCGGTTCAGGGGGCCATGGCTCATGCCCATGCTTGCCCTGCGCGTTCCACGGCGTTCAAGATGGCAATTCGAATAACGACCGATCAGGCGGCCGCGGCATCCTCGTTCAGACGCCAGACACTGTAATTCAGAGCCGACGCGATCGTGACCCAAAGCAGGTAGGGCGCGAACAGCAATCCGGCGATCCAGTCGAGCGAGAAGAAGGCGAGCATCGTTGCGGCGACGGATAGCCAGAGAAACAATATAACGACCATGCCCGCCTTCATCCGGCGAAGACCGAAGAACACAGGCGTCCATAACGTGTTGAGCGCAAGTTGCAGGGCGTAGAATGCCATGGCGTGAGCGTTTCCGTCCAGAACCGCGACCCGCGTGGCCGCAAGCGAGATCAGAATGTACAGCGTGGACCAGGCAACTGGAAACACCCATTTGGGCGGCGTCCAGCTTGGCTTTTCAAGGCTCTCATACCACTCCCCCGGCTGAAAAACCGCTCCGGTGGTAGCTGCGGCGCCGCAGCCTGCGAGAAAAATTGCGAAAAGGGACCAATCCATGCGTATCAGATAGTCTAGACGGGACCGCTTTCCAATCGTCCTTGTCTGTCGCGCGCCTCGAGATCGGCCAAAACGGCCAAAAGACGCCCTGCGCGGCCCTCGCCCCACCCTTCGACGGGACGAGTCCTGGCGGCGGCGTCGACAAGAAAGGCGCACTCGTCAAGCGGCCGGGCATGGAGAACGGCTGATCGTGGCAGCACCGTGCTTGCACCGGCACGCGCGATGGACAGCATCAGCCAACCGATCTTCTGCCCCTTGTACGTGCGCGCCCTGTAGCTGATCGTGTCGCAACCGTTGGCGACGATCGCGCCACCGATCCCCGCGTAAACATGCCGAGCCGCAAAGATGCCCGGTCGTGCGGAGATCGGAAGCGCGGGGATTCCCGCTTCTGCCCTTGCGTAGAGACGATTCGCTTCGTGCAGCAACCGCATCACGAGGCCTCGCACGCGGTCGTCCGGAAGCGGATCGGCAAGAAATGTCTCGGGCGCCAATCCAACGCCATGCATCCATTCCAGAGGCAGGTAGATGCGCCCGGCACGGGCATCCTCACCCACGTCGCGGGCGATATTGGTCAACTGCATCGCAATACCGAGATCGCAAGCGCGCGCCAGCGCGTCCGCATCGCGAACTCCCATCAGGACCGACATCATTGCCCCTACCGCCGCCGCAACGCGGGCCGAGTAGTCGAACACGCCGGACAGGGTGTCATAGCGCCGATCCATCGCATCCCACGCGAAACCTTCCAGAAGCGCGTCGGGAAGCGCCTTGGGCATGTCGAATTTTTCGACAACCGCCGTGAAGGCGCGGTCGGCGGCCGCGTTTCGGGGACGGCCCATATAGATCAGGTCCAGCCGGTCTCGAAGACGCAGGACCGCGGCGATCTTCTCGTCATGCAGATCGACCGCATCGTCGGCCTGTCGACAGAACGCATAAAGCGCCAGCGCCGGGTCGCGAACCTTTGCGGGAAGCAGGCGCGACGCTGTGTAGAACGAGAGGGACCCGTGGCGGATCGCGTTTCGGCAGATGTGAAGGTCACGTGGATTGATCATTCGGCCGCCAGCCTCCATTCGATTCTGGACGCAGCATCGGGCACCAGTTTGGCCAGGACCTCGGCGGAGGAGACAACACCGGGCAAACCCGCGCCGGGGTGCGTACCCGCGCCGACAAGATACAGACCTTCGGCCTCTTCGCTGACGTTATGCGGTCTGAACCATGCCGATTGCAGGATGCGCGGTTCGATCGAGAAACCCGCTCCGTGAGGCGAGAGATAGCGATCGCGGAACGTCTCGGGAGTGAAGACCTCGGAGGCGACAACATGATCGGAAAGGCCGGGCAACAGTCTCTCTTCAAGGACTTTCAGCACTTTTTTCCGGTAGACCTCGGCCATCTCCGTCCAATCCACCGGGTCGGCGTGACCGAGGTGAGGCACCGGGGACAACGCATAGAATGTGTCGTCGCCTTCGGGCGCGACAGTAGGATCGGTCACGGCGGGACGGTGGACGTACAGGCTCATGTCCTCGGCCAGGTGGCCGCGTGTGAAGATGTCCTTCAGAAGCCCGTCATAGCGCGGGCCCGACAGAATGGTGTGATGTCCGACATCCGGCCAAAGCTCTTTGGTGCCCTTGGTACCGAAGTACCAGACGAACAGACCCATCGACCACCGCGTGCGCGACAACTTCGCTTTCGTCCACCGCTTCTTGGGTCGGTCGCGCATGAGATGATCGTACGTATGGCCTGCGTCGGCGTTCGAAACGACGATATCGGCATTCAGCGTCTCACCATCGGCGAGCCGCACGCCGGAGGCCTTCCGGCCCTCGAAGGTGATCGCATCGACCTCGGCACCGAAGCGCACCGCACCGCTCTGCCCTTCCACAACGCGCTGCATTGCGTCGGCAATCGCCGCGACGCCACCGATGGCGTAGTGAACGCCGAACTCCTTCTCGAGATGGCTGACCAGCGCGTACATGGACGTCACGTGTCGCGGATCGCCCCCGATGAAGAGCGGATGAAAGCTGAGCGCCATACGCAAGCGTTCGTCTTTCACGCGCGCCCGCGCCAGCCCGAGAATCGACCTGTCGGCGCGTAACATGGCAAATTCGGGCAGCACCTTGGCGGTTTCCCGGAAACGGTGCATGGGCTTGGCGACCATTCCTTCGAAACCCACGACATAGCGCCGATGAGCGTCCTTGAGGAACGCCAGATAGCCGTCGACATCACCGGGAGACAGGCGGCGGACTTCTTCCACCATCGCTTCGGTAGAGCCTCTTGCGGTAAAAGCCGAGCCGTCGGGCCAGCGAATCTCATAAAATGGGTCCAGTGGACGAAGGTCGACATCAGCATCGAAATCAAGACCGCAAGCCGTCCAGAGATCACGGAAAACCTGGGGGCATGTGACGATCGTCGGTCCGAGGTCGAAGCGAAAACCGTCGCGGTGGATCGCCGAGCCACGCCCGCCCGCCGTCGACAACTTGTCGAGAACCGTAACGCTCCAGCCCTTCGCTCCAAGCCGCATGGCCGCCGAGAGACCACCGAGGCCCGCTCCGATTACAACGGCGGTGCTGGCCCGGGACATGTCTGAAGGCGGCGAGATGCTCATTTCAAAAACGATATACTGTCTAGTGTGATTTACAATCCCTCATGTCTCTCTGGCAAATAGAGCTGAAATGCTTTTAAAATCGCGACAGACGTGTCACAGTTGGTTGACACTTTCGCAGGAGAGCTGCCATCCAAACCGTCTCGCTCAGCTTGTTCCGGTTCCGTCCTGCCTGGGCCCGCCTTTGGGTGCTGGGCCAGATGGGTGCTGCGCGGCTGGCATTCAACGCGATGCCTGAGGCGAGGTTCTGGAAACTTTGCGGTTCAGGCACGGGGGAAGGCTTTACGCCGTTTCCGAATACGCAGATCTGGGCGATACTTGCGGTCTGGGAAGATCAGACGACGGCGATGGAGATGACCCAAGGGGCACCGGTATATCGGCGATGGCGCGACATGGCGGATGAGACGTGGACCGTTTTCCTGGGGGCCACATCGGCGCGGGGCGAGTGGTCGGGGCAAGCCCCGTTCGACTCTGCGTGGGACGTCCCCGACAGCTCTGAAGGAGCAGCTCTGGCCGTGTTGACCCGTGCCACGATCAGACCCTCCGCCCTGCGCCGTTTCTGGGGCCAGGAACCGGAGATCTCGCGTGCGATCGGCGCTGATCCCAATGTTTTGTTCAAGATCGGCATCGGCGAGATGCCATGGTTCCATCAAGTGACCTTCTCGATCTGGCCGGACATCCAGTCGATGTCCGCTTTTGCCCGGAAGGATGGTCCCCATGCGCGGGCGATCCGGGCTGTACGGGAAGGCGGATGGTTCAAAGAAGAGCTTTATGCCCGGTTTCGCGTGCTCGGCACCGATGGCGTATGGGAGGGGCGTAGCCCCCTACTGCAACCTGAAAGGCAAGCGGCATGACGCAACCTTACCCATTTTCCGCCATCGTCGGACAGGACGACATGCGCCTGGCGATGTGCCTGACCGCCATCGATCCGGGAATCGGCGGTGTTCTGGTATTCGGAGACCGCGGAACCGGCAAATCCACGGCTGTCCGCGGCCTTGCCGCTCTTCTGCCGCCAATCGAAGCGATCGAGGGTTGCCCGGTCAATTCGGCGTCGCTCGAGGATGTGCCGGAATGGGTCGAGAACGTCTCTGAAAAGGTCAGGACAAGGCCCACTCCGGTGGTCGACATGCCGCTTGGGGTGACCGAAGACCGGGTTCTCGGCGCGCTTGATATCGAGCGGGCACTGACACGGGGCGAGAAGGCGTTTCAGCCCGGCCTTTTGGCACGGGCGAATCGTGGATACCTCTATATCGACGAGGTCAACCTGCTGGAGGATCACATCGTCGATCTGCTTCTGGACGTCGCCCAATCAGGCGAGAACGTGATCGAAAGGGAGGGTCTTTCGATCCGGCATCCGGCCCGTTTCGTGCTGGTCGGCTCCGGCAATCCCGAGGAAGGAGAGCTTCGGCCGCAGCTCCTGGATCGGTTCGGACTGTCGGTCGAAGTGACGACGCCGAAGGACATCGAGGACCGGATCGAGGTCGTTAGACGACGTCAGGCCTACGAGAATGACACCGCGACCTTTCTCAAGCGTTGGCGGGCCGCTGATACCCGGCTACGCAACCGTATCGTGGCGGCGCGTCAAAGGCTTTCGGCGGTCAAGACACCTGATGCCACTTTGAGGGACGCCGCAGAACTGTGCATTGCCCTCGGGTCCGATGGATTGCGGGGCGAGTTGGTTCTTCTGCGTGCGGCCCGGGCCCTGGCGGCATTCGAGGCGGATGACCTGGTCGGAAGGCCCCATCTGCGTCGTTTGGCAGCCCCTGCCCTGTCGCACCGGCTACGTCGCGATCCCCTCGACGAGGCCGGATCGGCGTCGCGCATTGCCCGCACCGTGGGCGAAACCTTCGGCGCTTTCCAGACAGCCGCGGAATGACTCGCGCAAGCCCCCTGGCGGAACGTATCTCAACGCTCCTGGCGGTGGATCCGCGGGGGCTTGGCGGAGTTTGGGTTCGGGCCCGGCACGGTCCGGCGCGGGAGGTGCTGGTTGCGGCTTTGGCAGGATTGCCGGGACTTCACGGCCGGATCGCTCCAGAAGCCGGAGACGAGGCGCTTTTTGGTGGAATCGACCTTTCTCAGAGCCTGATTTCAGGACGTCTTGTTCAGAACGAGGGCATATTCTTGCGGTGCGATGTTCTGTGGCTGACCCGGTCGGAGCAAATGCCCGTCGGCCTCGCGGCACGTCTGGCAACCGCCCTCGACCGGGGCGACGGTAAAGCCGTTGTCCTGTCGGATGAAAGTTCCGAGGCAGATCAGGTGCCGCCGACGGCAATGTTGGACCGGCTGGCTTTCTTCCTCAGCGATCAGGGAGAATTCGAGGCGCGACTTCCTGTTCCCCATCTTGCGCCAGCCGAGATCAAGGCGGCCAGGTCACGGCTGGGTTCTGTTGGAATACCGGACACCCTGCTTGATTTGTCGGTAAGGATGATTGCGGAGCTTGGATGCGCCGGTAGCCGTCCCGCCCTTTTCGTTCTGAACGCTGCCCGTGCCATTGCGGCTGTCGAGGATGCGGATGAAGTGCTGGATGTGCATCTTGCCGAGGCTGCGCGTCTTGTGCTCGCGCATCGCATCCAGGCGCGGCCGGAAGGGCCCACGGAAGAATCTCAACCCGAGGTTGATCAAAAGCCTGAATCCGGAGACTCGGACACGCCCGAGGTTCCGCTCGATTCGCTTGCCGATATTGTCCTCGATGCAGCAAGAACCACACTGCCCGACGGGTTGCTGGAGGCTCTGGCGAAGCGCGACAAGCGGGGTTCGGGATCGGGCCAGGGGGCGCATAGAACGTCATACCTGCGCGGACGCCCTCTGCCCTCTCGCCCCGGATCACCGGACGGACGCGCGAAACTGGATCTGCTGGCCACGTTGCAGGCTGCGGCCCCCTGGCAGAAGCTTCGCGGCGCTTCTGACGGGCACCTCGAGATCCGCAAGTCCGATCTGCGGATCAGACGCTATCGCGAACGCTCGGAACGGATGCTTGTCTTTCTGGTCGATGCGTCCGGATCCGCAGCGATGGCGCGTCTGGCCGAAGCGAAAGGCGCCGCCGAGATGCTTCTGGCCGAGGCTTATCGAAGCCGGGATCACGTCTGCCTGATTTCATTCAGAGGTGACGGCGCGGAATGCGTCTTGGAACCTACTCGGTCGCTGGTGCGTGCCAAGAGGATGCTGGGCGGCCTTGCAGGCGGAGGAGCGACGCCCTTGGCTGCCGGCCTTCGATTGGGAGCCGAGCAGGCCGCGCAGGCGCGCAAGAAGGGTCTGACGCCCCATATCGTGCTGATGACCGACGGGCGCGCGAACCGGGCTTTGAACGGCAACACGAACCGGGAGGAGGCCCGTGCAGATGCACTGCGGATGGCCCGTTATCTGGCTGCGCACGCCGTCCCGGCATTGATCGTGGATTCCGGTCTGCGGCCATCCCCGGAATTGGCTGAAATCTCAGCAATCCTGGATGCTCAGACGATCCGCCTGCCCAAGGGGCGGATTGCGGACGCGGCCCAAGGGCTGATGGCTGCGCTGGATACCTAGGCGGGGCCGACACCATGGACTTCATGCCCGATGACATTCGCGTCGACTCTGCGCCTCACCGGTGGCGCGTGCTGAAGGGCGGCAAGGGTCCTGTCGCCCTTTGCCTCCATGGCGCGGGAGGAACCGCCGACAGTTTCCGACCCTTGATGACGAAGCTGGCGTCCGATCTGACGATGATTGCGCCGGATTTGCCGGGGCATGGGGCTACGCTTCTGGGCGCGCCGAACCGTTCAGGGCTTACGGCGATGGCCGACGACGTCACCAGCCTTGTCCGGACTTTGGGTGTGACGCCGGAGGTCATCATCGGTCATTCGGCCGGTGCTGCCATCGCGCTCATGTCGGACAGCGCCTTGTCCCCGCGGGGACAGATCCTGCTGAACGCGGCGTTGAGCGGCTTCACAGGCATTGCCGGATGGGTATTCCCCGCCATGGCAAAGGGCCTGTCGGTCACCCCCTTTGCAGCCGAACTGCTGTCGCGCAGCCTCGCGTCCGAGGCCAAACTGCGCAGCTTGCTCAACTCGACGGGAACCAAGGTCACTCCCGACATACTCGCGCGTTACTCCGAGCTGGTTCGCAACGTCCCCCATATCCGCGGAACGTTGAAGATGATGGCAGCCTGGGATCTATCGCCGCTACTCAAGGCACTGCCCAGCATCAGGACGCGAACACTACTCATTGCCGGCGACAGAGACGGGACGGTGCCGGTATCAGTGTCTAACCACGCAGAAAAGACTCTTTCGGATGTCTCTCTCAAGGTTCATCACGGTGGTCATCTGCTGCACGAGGAAGACCCGGAAATCGTCGCTGAAGACATCAGGGCGTTTCTGGCAGGCCTCGACCTCATACGGTCCGGATAGCCTTCAGGAACTCCCGAAGCGCTTCTTCCAGCCGATGCCTGTCCACCGCGGAAAAATCGGCATCGCCGCGCAACTCAAGCCTGCCGTCTGCCGCCGTGCATTTCACATGGCCCTCGGGTCCGGCAATGCGCAATGTGGTCTTCGCTCCTGTTCGCGGCTTGCGGAATGCATCCGGCTTCTTCGCCGGTGGAATGTCGTCGAGGAAAGTCCGGAGGATCTGCAATTCCTCCTCGCCCGTCGCCGGGGCGCGGTGGCGCAGCATCTCAATCAGCTTCGACATCTGGCTGGCGTCATCGGACAGTCTCTTCTCGAGATCAAGCCCAAGCGCGCGCGGTATCAGTTCGGGCCAGCATAGGACCTCGCCAATACGGTCCATCAGTGCCGAAAAATGCAAAATATAGTTTCGCTTCTGCCGTCCCGCAGACCCATACAGGGACGATACCGCATCGCTCACCGTCGAGACTGGTGTCCTTTCGTCCTGAGCATAGCCATTGGCCAGCAGCGCCATCTCTGCGAAAGAGATGTCGCGACGAACGAGGTTCTCGTCGACCATACGACGATAGAGCAGTTCCAGCGCCGCGCCCTCGGCCACCAATCCCGCCGGAATCCGCGAGTAGGCAACGTCTCCGGTCTCGCTGTAGATCTCGCGGTACGCCGCAAGCCGTCTGTAACCCTGGATGAGTTCATAACCACCATCGATCACTTCCACACGGATGGGGTTGGATAGTCCGACAGAGAGAATGGACGTCTTGAGATCGTCGATTTCCTCATCGCGATGACCCTTGCGATCCCGAGAGAGTTTGTCGGTCCTGATTTCATCGAGTGGGATCAGATCGTTC
>CAZRNL010000122.1:0-8392 GCA_964601395.1 uncultured Silicimonas sp.
CGTGTCGTTGGAGTGGGTAAGGCCGGCCATGAATATGATGCCGGCTTCCTGGCAGAGCGCCTGAACGGCCACGGCCACGCCCGAGGACGAGCCGCCGGAGATCATGATGGCGCCGTCCTTCTCGATCATCGAGCGTGCCGATGCGCGGGCCGCGTCCGACTTGGTCTGTGTGTCGCCGGAGACGAACTGGACCTTCTTGCCCATGATGCCGTTGCCTTCGAGCGTCTTGGACGTGAAGGTGCTGATCATGCCGCCATCGCCACCGCCATTCAGATGCTCGACAGCGAGTTCGAAGGCGCGCAGTTCGTCTGCACCCTCGTCCGCGTATGGGCCGGATTGCGGTACGTTGAAGCCCAGAGTGACCGTATCGCCCTGCGGTGCGTTGGTGAAACCGGTATGCGCAGCCGACCATGCAGCGCCGGTGAAGATTGTCGGCGTGGCAAGCGCTGCGCCGGCGGCGGCACCGGTCGTCAGCATTCCGCGACGTGTGAAGTTAGATTTCGACATTGAGTCCTCCCATTTGGAACTTCCGGCCCGGTGGCGGAACAGCCACTCCTCCTCAAGACGGCTAGACCTATTTACAAGGTGTGGACAGTATCGCGTCGACGCGGAAAACATTTCAACAAGGCCATGTCATTATTCAATTTATTTGTAAACTTTTGCACAATACGATGGTATATACTGTAAAGAAATTTTCTTGCATTGGCAGAAAGCCATTGAAACGCTTGGAGTAAATCCTTGGCAAGAGCGCCTCTGACCGGGTCCAGAATACGCGCCGTCCGGCTGGATCGGCGCTTGCGTCAGTCCGATCTGGCGCAGCGCTGCGACATCTCGGCCAGTTACCTGAACCTTATCGAGCATAACCGTCGCGCAATCGGCGGTTCTCTTCTGAACCGGCTGGCCAAAGCACTCGACGTCGACCCCGCGAATCTGAGCGAAGGCGCCGAGACGACGCTTACCTCGGCGATGGAAAGCGCTGCGGCGCGCTATCCGGGCGCAGGGGCGGAAACCGGTCGCGCGGAAGAGCTCGCGGGCCGCTTTTCGGGCTGGGCGCGGCTGATCGAGGCGCAGCATCGCGAAGCGCTGCGGATGGAGCGTGTCATCGAGGGGCTGAACGACCGGCTCACCCATGACCCGTTCCTGTCGGCCTCATTGCACGACGTGCTGTCGAGCGTCACCGCGATCCGTTCGGCCAGCGCGATCCTTGCCGAGGGCGGCGAAATCGCGCCCGAGTGGCAGGCACGCTTTCACCGGAACATCCTGGAAGACAGCCGCCGGCTGGCGCAGTCGACGGAGCGGCTGGTGTCATATCTGGACGCCGGGGCCGACGTCGACCGAGGGATGAGCCTGCCGCAGGAAGATGTCGAGGGCTGGCTGGAGGAAAGCGGCTGGGTGATGCCGGTCCTCGAGAACGATCCCGACGCCGATAGGTCGACTTTGCTCGACGGGACCGAGACTTTGCGATCAGCCGCAGCACGCCATTTGGCGAGCCAGTACATGGTGCAATATGCGGCCGATGTCCGCGCCGTCGGCGCTGTGGCTTTCCGGCAGGCGCTGGTAGCGGATGTGACCAACCCCGCGGCGCTGGCGGAGCGCTTCGGCGTCTCGCTTCCGGTGATCTTCCGACGCCTCGCCGCCACGCCGCCCGAGGCCATGCCCGACGGCCAGGCGCGGGGGCTGGTGGCGTGCGACGGATCGGGTACGCTGGTGTTCCGCAAGCCTCTGGCAGGTTTTGATTTTCCCAGATATGGCGCGGCCTGTCCGCTCTGGCCGCTGTACCAAGCGCTGCAGCGTCCGGTGCAGCCGATCCGGCAGGCGCTGCGTGTCGCGGGGCGCGAGGACAGCCTCTTCACGGCCTGGGCTTATGCCGAGACACGCTATCCCGGGGGCTTCGACGGGCCGGCCGTCGTCGACGCCTGGATGCTGATCGAGCCGCGCCGCGGCTTGTCCGAGACCGAAACCGCGTCGGATGTCGGGACCAGCTGCCGTATCTGTCCGCGTCCCGATTGCCCCGCGCGGCGCGAACCTTCGCTGGTGGCGTCGGTCGAGACTTCCTCCGCATCCTTTTGACAGCAGGGCTTATGCAGGCAATAGTCCGGCCCAGAGACGCGTTCGTCTGTCCGAGGGAGGGGATTGGCGATGCCGGGACGGGTTCTTCTGATCGAGGACGAGCCGAACATCATCGAGGCGATCCGCTTCATCCTGTCAAGGGATGGCTGGCGGGTGGATACCCATTCGGACGGGCGGACCGCGCTTGAGGTGATCCGGGTCCGTGTGCCCGACCTCGTGATCCTCGACGTGATGCTTCCAAACCGCTCTGGCTACGACATTCTGAGTGATCTTCGGCAAGACGCATTGATCAAGGCAACGCCAGTCCTGATGTTGACGGCACGCGGGCAGAAGAAGGACCGGGAACTCGCTGAGAGGCTAGGGGTCACGCGTTTCATGACCAAGCCATTCGCCAACACCGAAATCCTGGCAACAGTCCGGGAATTGGTCGGCTGATGGCGCGCCAGCCCGAACCCCTTTTCCTCGAGCGCCAGAACTATCGGCGCCGAAGGCTGGGAGACGCCGCCCGGTTCCTGCCGGTCATGGGATTGGTGCTGTTTCTGATGCCAATCCTTTGGTCGGATACCGCGCGGGTGGCGGGAGGTGTGTTATATATCTTCTCGGTCTGGGCGATCCTGATCGTGATCGCCGCAGTGTTGTCCAGGCATCTGACCGACGCCGAGTTGGAGGCGGATGGCAAGGGGTCTGCGGACCCGGCGGAGCGCTAGGCCGTGCTGTCCTTCAATGTACTTCTGACGATCTGTCTCGTGTATGCGGCGTTCCTCTTCCTTGTGGCCTTCTGGGCCGACAAGCGCGCAGAGAGGGGCGAGGTCGGATGGTTACGCGCGCCCATTGTCTACACGCTGTCGCTGTCGATCTACTGTACCGCCTGGACCTTCTATGGCGCGGTTGGCTATGCAGCGCGATCCGGACTGGAGTTCGTGACGATCTACCTAGGACCGACGCTGGTCATGGTCGGCTGGTGGGCATTTCTGCGGCGCCTGGTGCGGATCGGCCGCACTGAACGGATCACGTCGATTGCCGATCTGATCTCGTCGCGCTACGGCAAGTCGAACCTGCTTGGGGTCCTGGTCACCATCCTCGCCGTCGTCGGCACGACGCCCTACATCGCGCTCCAGCTTCAGTCGGTCACGCTGAGTTTCTCGGTTTTTTCGGATGGCGGTTCTGCCGTTGGCGGCGGTGACACGACCGAGACCGCTCTGTTCGTCGCCGCCGGACTGGCGGTTTTCACAATCATCTTCGGCACCCGGAATCTCGACGTGAACGAGAGACATCATGGTGTCGTCACCGCTATTGCCGTCGAGGCGGTGGTCAAGCTGGCGGCGCTGCTGGCGGTCGGCATGTTCGTGGTCTTCGGCATCAGCGGCGGGATCGGTGCGACCCTTGCGAGGATCGAGGCATCGCCTATCGCGGTCTGGGAATTGCGGCCTGATCGCTGGGTGACGCTGGTGTTTCTCTCGGCTGTCGCGTTCCTGTGCCTGCCCCGGATGTTCCATGTCATGGTGGTCGAGAACTCGGACGAACGGCATCTGGCCACGGCAAGCTGGGCCTTTCCGCTCTACTTGTTCCTGATGAGCCTCTTTGTCGTGCCCATCGCTGTCGTCGGGCTGTCGGTATTGCCCGCAGGATCGAACCCGGACCTTTTCGTTCTTACCCTGCCGTTGCATTTCGACAGTAACACACTGGCTACACTCGCTTTTCTGGGAGGATTCTCTTCCGCCACATCGATGGTGATCGTTGCGACCATCGCGCTGTCGACGATGGTTTCCAACCATGTCGTCATGCCGATCTGGCTAAATGCGCGCCAAGCACGCGCGACCATGAGCGGGGACGTCAGGAACATCGTTCTGCTGTCGCGACGCGTGTCGATAGGAGCGGTACTTGCGCTGGGGTATTTCTACTACATGCTCTCCGGCGGGGGCACGGCGCTGGCGGCGATCGGTCTGGTTGCGTTCATCGGCCTCGCCCAGATCCTGCCGGCGCTTCTCGGCGGTCTCTTCTGGCGGGGTGCAACGCGGATCGGCGCGGCGGCCGGCGTCAGCGTCGGCTTTGCCGTCTGGCTATGGACCTCGTTCCTGCCGAGTTTCGGCGAAGGCGGAGTGCTGTCTGCCTCGGTCTTTGCCTACGGCCCCTTCGGAATAGGCCTGCTGCGTCCGCTGGCGCTTTTTGGAATCGATGGAATGGATCCGCTGGTGCACGCGGTCTTCTGGTCGATGCTGCTGAACACCGGCGCATTCCTCTTGCTTTCATTACTGAGTTTCCCTTCGCCCCTCGAACGGCTGCAGGGTGCCACATTCACCAATGTTTTCCGCTTTTCCGAGGGGGCGAGCGGCTGGACGGGCGGCGTAGCCGATGCCGAGGATCTGCTGATGATGTCCCAGCGCATCCTCGGTCCGACGGAAGCGCAGTCGCTGTTCGTGGCAGCGGCTTCATCGCAGGGCAAGCAGGGATTTCTTCCGGACGTGACGCCGGACTTTCTGGAACGGCTGGAGCGCACGCTGGCCGGTTCCGTCGGAGCGGCCACCGCCCACGCGATGATCGCGCAGTTGACGGACGGAGTGTCGGTCTCGGTCGCGGATCTGATGAAGGTGGCCGACGAAGCCCAGCAAATCCTTGAATATTCGAACCAGCTGGAAGCGAAGTCGGCTGAACTGGGTCGCACGGCCAGGCAATTGCGCGAAGCGAACGAAAAGCTGATGGCGCTTTCGGTTCAGAAAGATGCTTTCCTCAGCCAGATCAGCCACGAGCTTCGCACTCCGATGACGTCGATCCGGTCCTTCAGCGAGATTCTGATGACCGGCGAGAAGATGATCCCCGAAGACCGTCTGCGCTACAGCCAGATCATTCACGACGAAACGATCCGCCTGACACGGCTTCTGGATGACCTTCTGGATCTCAGCGTACTCGAGAACGGGCAAGTGGTACTGAACCGTCGGGATGACACGCTGGAGCGCGTGCTGGACCGAGCCGTGTCGTCGACCGAACGGGGTGAGGGCAGCGGCCTCGAGATCGACCGCGACCGGATCGGCGAGAAGGTGGATCTGTTCACCGACAGCGACAGGCTGGCACAGGTCTTCATCAACCTGATCGCCAACGCCCAGAAATACTGCGACGCCGAGGTGCCGCGCCTGCGCATCGCAGTGCGCGACATCGCCGGTCGCCGGGTGGTCGATTTCATCGACAACGGATCGGGTATTCCTCATGCGGCGCAGCAGGTCATCTTCGAGAAGTTCGCACGAGGGTCGGACCACAGGGCGGCAGGCGGTGCCGGGCTGGGTCTGGCGATTTCGCGAGAGGTGATGCACCGGCTGGGAGGCTCGATCGCTTACTTGCCTGGGCAGGGCGGGGCCGCGTTTCGTGTCACTTTGCCGGATCGGCATGCGGTTGTCACGTGATGCCGGAAGCTGGCGTTTGATGCGGGGGGCGCGTGTCTCGAACAGACCGGGGCGCTAACGGATGTGCTCGGCTCGCCTGCCGGTTCAAGGGTAAATCGCCAAGCGTTCTAACGGGATTGTAACCTTATCGCGCCATCACGGGTAAAAACCTCCGTCGATGGACCGAAATGCCCGACACCGCCACGCAAAGCGCGCTGCGCCGCAAACTCGCGCCCCCCCGTCCGCATAAAATGCCCGGCCAGGGGGCTCTGGAGCATATGCTCGCGACAACCATGCCGCGCGATGCCGATGAACTCTTGGGGCTTCAGGTGGGCGTCGCGGCGGTCACTCCGGGGCGGCAAGAAAAGGGCGACCTGCTGAAGGGGCTGCTCTCCTGCGACCTGACCTACCAGATGGCCTGCGACGGGGCTTCGCCGGGATTGTGCATCGTGTCGCACGGGCTTCTGGCGGCACTGACCGAAGTGCAGATGTCGGGCCGGGTCTCGACTGCGACACCGGCAGAACGCCCGCCGACCCGGACCGATGGGATCGTCGCCAGCGACATCGTCGACCGCTGGATCGCGACGGCCAAGACCGAGGCCGAGGCGCAGTCGCTGGGCGACATCCTTCCTTTCCGGGACCACATTCGCACCGACAGTATTCTCGATGCGCGCAACGCCGATCTTGCGCTTGATCCGGGCGAGTTCCGGACGCTGACGGTGGTGCTGGACCTTGCGGTCAGCGGACGCACCGGCACACTGACCTTCGCCGTGCCCGCCAGGAGCGGCAGAGCGGTGGCGATCGTTCCCGGCACGGCACAGAAGTTCCGCCACGAAGTGATGGCGGCCGAAGCGCGGCTGAACGTGGTGCTGGCCAGGTTGCCGATACCTATCGGGCGCATGCGGAAACTCCGGCCCGGCGATCTGATCGAGGTTCCGGTCTCGGCGCTCAGGTCGGTCACGCTTGAGACCGAGACCGGCGAGACAGTGGCGCGGGCACGCCTCGGTCAGGTCGGCGGACAGAAGGCGGCGCTAATCCTGCGGGAAAGTGCCGGGACGACACCCGACGAAAATGCAAGGGGCTTTCTGGGAACGACCGAGCGCAGCGGCATCGGCCAGTTCGGAACGGGAGGTGGGCAGAGCCTGGATCCACCGGAGCTTCCCGACCTGCTGGATCTCCCCGATCTTCCGGACTTTCCTGAACTGCCCGATCTGCCTGAGCTTCCAGACCTCGACTAGCCGTTCTCGCGCGCGGCAATCGCCTCGAGCTGGGGCACCAGCCCTTGCAGGTTATATCCTGCGGCTGTCGTGCGCTTCAGGATATCCTCGGTCGGATACTCTCCGGCGTGCGCCAGCGACCAAAGGATGCTGGAGCGGTTGCCCGAGGCGCAATAGGCCAGAACCGGTGCGCCGGACCGCGCCGCGTCACCCTGAAGCTTGACATGCTCCATCGACAGCGACCCGTGGCTCAACGGGTTGCGGACGAACTCCAGGCCAAGCTCCTCGCAGGCCGCCTCCATCGCTGCAGCCTGCAGTTCCTCGGGTACTTCTTCGTCGGGGCGGTTGCATACGATCGTGCGGAAACCCTGCGCCTTGAGGCCTTCAAGTTCCTCGGGCCCGATCTGTGGCGAGACGGCGAAGGTGTCGGTCAGGTAACGCGGAACGTTCATTTTGCACTCATGTAGTCGGTTGAGGTTCAAGTCGCGACCTTATCGGCGGTGCGGCGAGCATGCCAAGCCCCATCGTGACGAGGAACACAAGGCCGCCGACACCGCCCCATGTAACCGAAGCCAGCGCCGGGCCGGGGCAGAGTCCGGCCAGACCCCAACCCATTCCGAACAGGACGGAGCCGACGACGAGGTTGTTACCCAGACGCGGTTCGGGGCGGCCGGGAAAGTTACCGCCAAGCACCGGATGCGCCCTGCGCCCGGCGACCATCCATGCGATGGCCATGACACTGACCGCGCCGCCCATGACAAAGGCGAGCGTCGGGTCCCAGTTGCCGAAGATGTCGAGCCAGCCGATCACTCTTTGGGTATTGGTCATGCCCGAGACCAGCAGTCCGGTTCCGAAAAGGCCGCCTGCCAGAAAGGCCCAGAATTGGCGCATCAGATGATCCCCAGAACATGGCGCGCCAGAACGACCGTCAGGCCACCCGCGCCGATATAGAAGACTGTCGCCACGATCCCGCGAAGGCTGAGGCGGCTGATCCCGCAGACGCCATGCCCGCTGGTGCAGCCATTGGCCAACCGCGTGCCGATGCCGACCAGAAGTCCTGCCAGCGCCACAATTGCCAGGTTGTCTGTAAGGTGCGTGTCGGCTCCGCCGAAGAGAAGCGCCAGAACGCCCGGAACCACGACAAGTCCTGAAAGGAAAGCAGCGCGTTCCTTCCAGGATTCTTTTGCGCTGGCGTCAATAAGGCCACCGATGATGCCGGACGCGCCCATCACGCGCCCATTCACCAGAAGATACATCGCGGCGGCGAGGCCGATGATCCCACCCCCCGCGAGACCCCAAATCCATTCCGGTTGCATGTGTCAGCGTCCCAGCTTGTTGACGGGCACCTTGAGAAAGACGTCGCCGTTCTCGTCCGCCGGCGGCATGTTGCCCGCCCGCATGTTGACCTGAAGCGAGGGCACGATCAGCTTGGGCATGCCCAGCGTCTGGTCGCGCTCTGTCCGCATCTTGACGAAGTCCTCACGGCTCTTGCCGCCTCCGACGTGGACGTTCAGGGCTTTTTGTTCACCGACGGTCGATTCCCAGGCGTACGAGTCGCGGCCGGGGGCCTTGTAGTCGTGACCGACGAAGATGCGTGTGTCGTCAGGCAGCGCAAGTATCTTCTGCACGCTTTCATACATGGTCTCGGCCGAGCCGCCGGGAAAGTCGCAGCGCGCCGTGCCGAAGTCCGGCATGAAGAGAGTATCGCCGACGAAAGCGGCGTCGCCGATC
>CAZRNL010000123.1:0-8341 GCA_964601395.1 uncultured Silicimonas sp.
AGGTCGTGGGGCTGGCGACGGATACCGGCGGCGGGTCATCCTTTTCGATGCTGCGCACCATGGCCGCGGCCTACGAGGTCGGCCAGCTTCGCGGCCGGGCGCTGCATCCATCGGAACTGCTCTGGCTGGCGACGGAAGGTTCGGCGCGCGCGCTGAGGATGGCCGACCGGATCGGGCGGCTTGCGGCCGGAATGGAAGCCGACCTCGTGGTTCTGGATCTGGCGTCCACGCCGGTCATCGCGCAGCGCGCTGACCGGGCGGCTGATATCTGGGAGGCGCTGTTTCCCACGATCATGATGGGGGACGACCGCGCCATCCGGGAGGTCCGCGTTCTTGGCAGGCCGTTGGCCCGGCGTATTTAGGCAAGATGAAACAGGACGTTGCACCTGATCGTCGCGGTTCGGTCGCCCTGCCCGTGACCGGGGCGCGTGCGCTCTTGCCGCCGGATCATCCGCGATGCTGACTTTCGCGTTTGCCGTCCTGTTCCTGATCATCACGCCGGGCCCGGGAGTGTTGTCCCTCGCAGGCGTCGGTTCGGCCTTCGGCTACCGTGACGGCGCGCGCTACCTGACCGGTCTTTTCATCGGAACCAACCTTGTCTGCGTTGCGGTGATCACCGGGCTTGCCGCAGTAATGCTGGCGGAGCCTCGTATACGGACGATCTTTTCGCTGGCCTCGGCCGCCTATCTTGCCTGGCTTGCCTTCCGGATCGCCTTCGCGGGATCAAGGATTGCCTTCATCGAGCGGACCCGGCCTCCGGGCATCAGGGGCGGCATCCTGCTACAGGCGATCAATCCGAAGGCCTATGCGGTGAACACAGCGCTGTTTTCGGGGTTCGCCTTCATGGCCGACGCGCCGATGATCGAGATGACGCTGAAGCTCCTGATCCTGAACACGATGTGGCTGGCCATCCACGTCCTCTGGCTTTGGGCAGGCGTGACGCTCCGTCGACTGGATCTTCCCGCGAGGCGGCAGCGGGTTATCAATATCGCGATGGCGGTTTCGATGCTGTTCGTGGTCGCCTTGGCCGCTTTCGCGGCTCACTGATCCATCAGGCGCTTTATGGTGCGGGCCGACTTCTCAAGAACGCGGGGCATGTCGACCGTTGCCATGCGCCCATTCTCGACGATGCGCCTGCCTTCGACGAAAAGATGTGTCACCTGCGCCGGGCCAGCAAGGAGGGTGGCCGCAGGATCCCAGCTTCCGGCGCTGTCGATACCCGAAATATCCCAGAGGGCGATGTCGGCGCGCATCCCCGGCCTGATCCGGCCGATATCGTCGCGTCCGAGAACCTCGGCGCCGCCGACAGTCGCGATTTCAAGTGCTTCGCGCGCGCTCATCGCATCGGCTCCGTTGACAACGCGCTGCAGCAGCATCGCCTGTCGCGCCTCGGCAGCGATGTTGGCCTGATCGTTCGATGCCGATCCGTCGACGCCGAGGCCCACCCTTACGCCGGCATCGCGCATCGCCCGAACTGGTGCAATTCCCGATCCCAGCCGGCAGTTGGAGCAGGGACAATGCGCAACACCGGTTCCGGATCTGGCAAAGAGATCAATCTCCTGACGGTCGAGTTTCACGCAATGTGCGTGCCAGACGTCATCGCCGGTCCAGCCCAAATCCTCGGCATACTGCCCTGGCCGGCAGCCGAACTTTTCGAGCGAATAGGCGATGTCCTCGTCGTTCTCGGCGAGATGCGTGTGCAGCCTTACACCCTTGTCTCGGGCTAGGACGGCGGCGTCGCGCATCAGTTCCCGGCTGACCGAAAAGGGTGAACAGGGCGCAACACCGACGCGGACCATCGCCCCGGGGGATGCATCGTGGAAGGTGTCGATTACGCGCACGCAATCTTCCAGGATGCGGGCTTCGTCTTCGACAAGCGAGTCAGGAGGAAGGCCGCCGGCACTCTCGCCGATCGACATGGCGCCACGGGTGGGATGAAATCGAAGTCCGAGTTCGGTTGCCGCACCGATCGTGTCGTCCAGCCGCGCGCCATTCGGAAAAAGATAGAGATGGTCGGAGCTTGTGGTGCAACCTGAAAGCGCCAGCGAAGCCAGTCCCAGCGTGGTCGACAGGGCGAAGTCGTCGGGGGTGAAGCGCGACCAGATCGGATAGAGCGTCTTCAACCAGCCAAACAGCAACGCGTCCTGACCGCCGGGGACCGCGCGCGTCAGCGTCTGGTAGAGATGGTGGTGCGTGTTGACGAGGCCGGGCGTGACCAGCAAACGGCCGGCGTCAAGCGTCTCCGCGCCGGGAGCCTCGAGGCCGTGGCCGATGGCGCGGATCACCCCGTTCCCGATCAGGATGTCGACGCCGATCAGATCCGGCCCATCCATGGTCACGGCGTGTGCCGCCCTGCGGATCAAGAGTGGTCTCACGCTCTGTCTCCGAGCAACATCATCGCGGCGGCATGCAACTCCGGCGTCGCCGCGGCCAGTACCTGCCCTCCATCATGTGCCGAACCGCCGGTCCAATCGCTGACGATACCTCCTGCGGCTTCGATCACGGCGATCGGGGCGTGAATGTCATAAGGTTGCAAGCCCGCCTCGATCACCAGATCGATCTGGCCTGCTGCCAGCAGCGCGTAGGCATAGCAGTCACAGCCATAGCGTGTGAGCCTGACCCGTGCGGCTATCCTTCGGAATGCCGCACCTTCCTCCGGTGTGCCGATTTCGGGAAATGTCGTGTAGAGCGTAGCGTCTTCGATCTTGGCTGTTTGACGTACGGATAGGGGCTTTGTCCCTCGGGGACCTTCGAGCCTGGCCCGGCCCTCGCCACCGGAGAAGCGCTCGCCGATATAGGGCTGGTCGATCAGCCCCATGAAGGGCCCGGAGGCGTCCGCAACCGAGATCAGGACGCCCCAGGTCGGTGTCCCGCTGATGTATCCGCGCGTGCCGTCAATCGGATCCAGAACCCAGGTGAGCCCAGACGTTCCATCCTTCCGCCCGAATTCTTCTCCCAGGATGGCGTCATCCGGTCGCAAGTCTGCCAGAAGAGCCCGCATAGCCGCTTCCGCGTTGCGGTCGGCAACGGTCACCGGATCGAAGTCGGACCGTTTGCTCTCAGTTTCCAGCGCGTTCCCGCGAAAGTAGCGCAAGGTTTCCACACGAGCAGCATCGGCAAGCGCGTCTGCCACATGCCATAGATCGGGAAGGCTTCCGGAATTTCGGTTCAACACGGCTTCACCCTGATTGCCCTGACCTGCTGGTCATGGCCTAGTCAGAGCGAACAGTCGGGTCAAGCAGCGTCAGACCACGTCGCTTAGAACACGCGCGAGTTCGAAGAGGCGGCGGCGCTGCGTCTCCGGTATCGCGTAGTAGGACCGTAACAGCTCCAACGCTTCCTTGTCCTTCAGGATATCGTTCGGCAAGTTGCCGTTCCCGGCGTGCTGGACGTGTTCGTCGCCAAGTCCCTCGAAGAAAAAGCTCACTGGAACGCTCAACGCTTCCGCTATGTCCCACAGACGCGATGCCGAGACGCGATTCATCCCCGTCTCGTACTTCTGGATCTGCTGAAACTTGATGCCGACGGTTTCTGCGAGTTGCTGCTGAGTGATTCCGACCAGCCACCGCCGATGGCGGATGCGTTTTCCCACGTGAACGTCTACAGGATGCTTCATTTCAACTTTCCACTTTTCAACCTTCGCTTTAATAGAGCGGCCCTCCCTCAACTTGATAGATGTCTTTTTGGTCAGGTTGAGGGTCTAATCGGAGACGCGTGATACACTCAGGTCAAAGTCAAGTTCCCAGAAGGAACTATTAGGTGGCAAATTACAACTTTGTAGTGTGTTCGGAAACAAAATAATCGCTCTTAGGATGAATTGCAACGATGATCTGGTATCGTTATTAACAGGTGGTTGCGCAGCATGATGACTACGGAAGGGCAGTGTATGGATCGGACGCGCGCGTGGGTAGTGAAAGATGTCGGTGCATTCCCGACCGTTGAGGACGTGACCATTCCGTCTCCGCCAAGCGGCGAGGTGCTGGTCAAGGTTTCGGCTGTCGGGCTGAATTTTGCCGACCTGCTCATGATCGATGGCACCTACCAGGATACGCCGCCTGTTCCTTTCGTGCCGGGGATGGAATTCGCCGGTGTAGTTCAGGAACTTGGCGACGGGGTCCGGGATCTTCATGTCGGCCAACGTGTCACGGCATTCGCCGGACATGGGGCTCTTGCCGCGCATGTCGTCGTGTCCGCTGCCACTGCAAGACCCCTGCCTGACACGATGGATGACGTGACCGCAGCCGGCTTTCAGGTTGCATATGGGACCTCGCATCTTGCCTTGACGCGTCGGGCGCGGCTTTGCCGGGGGAAAACCCTTGTGGTCCTTGGTGCGGCTGGCGGTGTCGGCCTGACCGCAGTCGAGATCGGTCGGCATCTCGGGGCGCGCGTTGTCGCCGTGGCACGCGGGGCGGACAGGTTGGCGGTTGCGAAGGATGCGGGGGCGGAGGTGCTGATCGATGGTGCCGACGACGATCTTGTCGCCAGAATGAAGGATGTCGGACCGGTCGATGTCGTCTACGATGCCGTTGGCGGAGCGACAGGCGACGCAGCACTACGGGTCTTGGCGCCCGAAGGCCGCTATCTTGTGATAGGGTTCGCCAGCGGCTCCATGCCAGCGATCAGACCCAATCATCTCTTGGTGAAGAACCAGACCGTGAGCGGATTCTACTGGGGTGGCTACATGCGGTTTCGGCCGGACATCCTGCGCGAAAGCCTCGACACATTGATCGCATGGCATGCGAAAGGCCTGATCCGGCCCCACGTCAGTCATGTCCTGCCCTTCGAACGAGCGCTGGACGGGCTCGATCTTCTGCGCAACCGTCACGCGACGGGCAAGGTCGTGATTACCCTGTAAGTGCCAGCGACGGTTGGCCGTAGGATCTGCGGACGAGGGCCGCCAGGTGATCGCGCGTCGCGCTTTGCGAAACCGTGGACACGTAGAGATTGATCTTCTTCGTGCCCAGTTCCGGCAAAGCCCCGTGATGGGGAACTTCCGTCAGCTGCGGAGCGGCAGTACCGGCGAGTTGTGACAGGATAGCCAGATCGCCTGCGACGGTCGCCTCGACCGTGCGGGTAGATTCTGAATCGACCGCCATCGTCCAAGGGATACCGGCCTTGTCGAGAGCATTCTGCATCGTGCGCCGAAACTGGCATTGCGGCTCGGATGCGATGGGCAATGGCCGTTGCTGCCACGCAGTTCCACCCAGGGCGCCGTACCAGAGAAGCGGCACCTCGCTTAGCGTCGCTCCGCCTGGGTCGACGTGGTCCTCGGTGGTAAGGATGATGTCGCACTTTCCGTCGGTGAAGAGCTCTTTCAGCCGGGATGTCCATGACGACAGAAGCTGGATGCGCATCCGTGGATAGTCGGAAGCGAACATCTTCATCACGCGTGGAACAGAGGGATATATGATATCGTGCGGAACACCGAGGGTCAGCGTGCCCTCGTACGTGCTTCCGGTCATCTGGGCGTAGACGTCGTCGTTCATGGCCAGAATCTTGCGGCCGTAGCTTGCCAGTTGTTCGCCCGCGGTCGTCAGTCCTATCGTCCGCCCGGTCCGGTCCAGAAGCCCCTGCCCCAGGTTCTCTTCCAGGCGCTTCAGCTGCATCGAGACCGCCGATTGCGTCAGGTTCAGAATCGCCGCTGCCCGGGTCACACCGCCTGTATCGGCCACGGCGACGAACGAGCGCAGCGCTGTCAGGTCCAGATTTCTCGGCATATCATTGTCCTTGATGTGACAGTTCATAAACATTCGTTTTCAAAATGTACCGATATGGATCACAAGTATCAAGCGTCTTGATGCAAGCACCTCGACGCATCATGATCTGTAGAGAGAAAATCGCATGAACCGCATCATTGCACTCCCCCGCCGCGTCATGTCACGCAGGTCCGGTCGGTCGCTGCTGGACTTGGTCTTGAATCTTGACGCTCTCGTGCGCCAGCGCGGCGCCCTCTCACGGATGGATGCCGACCAGCTTGACGATATCGGCGTCACCGAGGCCGAGGCGCGGCGCGAGGCGGCAAAGGGTCTCTGGAACGCTCCGCCGCAGTGGTTTCGCTAACGACACAGCCCTGACGAAACCGTCCGAATTCGATTCCGGAAACCTTGAAAAGTTCCGCTTTCCTGCCAATATCCCAACAGGAATGGTCGGATTTCCCGGCCAGAGGGATTTCTTTGAGTTAGGAGAGCACAAACAATGGCTGACTATCAGACCGTCCGCACCGCCCCCGGCGTCCGCACGGCCGCGATTGACGTAGGCCTTCGCGCCCATATGAACAAGGTCTACGGCATCATGTCTGTCGGCATGCTCGTCACGGCCGGCGTGGCCTGGGCCGTTGGCACGAGCGACGCACTTCTTTCTATCTTCCGTGATCCGATCACGCTCCAACCGAACATTCTCGGCTGGATTGCGATGTTCCTGCCGTTGGGTCTTATTTTCCTGTTTTCCGGCATGATCAATCGCATGTCCGCGGCTGCTGCTCAGACCTTCTTCTATGTCTTCGCAGCGGCGATGGGCCTGTCGATCGCCTGGATCTTCGCAGCATTTACCGGGATCTCCATCGCTCAGACCTTCGTGGCGACGTCAGCCGGTTTTGCTGGCCTCAGCCTTTGGGGCTATACGACCAAGCGTGACTTGTCCGGGATGGGCACGTTCCTGATGATGGGCCTGATCGGTCTGATTATCGCAATGGTGATCAATATCTTCCTTGCGTCCAGCGCAATGGCCTTCGCGATCTCGGTCATCGGTATCCTGATCTTCGCAGGTCTGACCGCCTACGATACGCAGACGATCAAGAACGAGTACGTCCAGCATGCGCACGCAATGGACGGCGAGTGGCTTGAAAAGTCGGCGATCATGGGGGCGTTGAAGCTCTACCTCGACTTCATCAACCTGTTCATGTTCCTGCTCTCATTCATGGGCAACCGGGAATAGGTCGAACCACATAAACCTTGAAGGGCTGGCCTTGCGCCGGCCCTTTTTGTTTTCCAATGGGTCTCAGTAGGGCCCGTCGTCCAGCACCGCATCCGCCGACATCTGCGCATAGAGCAATCCCTCCCGCAGCCCGCGATCGGCCACAGACAGGCGGTCGGTCGGCCAGATTCGAAGCAGCGCCTGCAGAATGGCGGCGCCCGACATGATCAGGGCGTGACGGTCGCGCCCGATACGAGGGTCGTTTCGCCTGCCTTCCGGTCCGAGTTCAAGATAATTCCGGATCACCCTGTCTATCTGGTCCGAGGTCATCCGCAGACCGTCTACCTTCGACCGGTCATAACGGCGCAGGCCAAGATGCGACGCCGCGACCGTGGTAACGGTGCCAGACGTCCCGATGATCTGGAATCCGTCGCGTGTCTGTTCCGATTCATAGGGGGAGAATTCGGCAAGGTTCTCCTCGAAATACCAGCTCATCAGCGCAAAACGCGCCGCGTCGTCCTTCACATCGTCGAACTGGTCGCGCAGCGTCGCCACGCCGAGCGGAACCGATATCCAGTCGACCACCCGCGCCGCAGCGAAGGGGGATGAAGGATCGGGCTGGAAGCCTGTGTGGAGCCGCATGATCGCTCTTGGCCGCTCGAGCTTGGGGACGCGGCTAAGGTCGATCCAGACAAGTTCGGTCGACCCGCCGCCGATGTCGACGACCAGAAGCTGTTCGGTTCGCGTCGAGACCAGCGGCGCACAAGAGATGACCGCCAGCCGCGCTTCTTCCTCAGGCTGGATGATTTCGAGACTGAGGCCGGTCTCGCGCGAAACGGTCTCCATGAACTGCTGACCGTTCCTGGCCCTGCGGCAGGCTTCGGTCGCGACAAGCCGCATCCGGACGACCTCGTGTTTCGAGATCTTCTTGCGGCAGATCTTCAGGGCACTGATCGTGCGCTGCATTGACGCTTGGGAGAGTCGACCCGACGCTTCCAGACCGATCCCCAACTGGACGGACTTCGAGAAACTGTCCACGACATGAAACTGGTTGCCCTTGGGTTGGGCAATCAGCATGCGGCACGAGTTCGTGCCGAGATCCAGCGCGGCATAAAGCTCGGCCGGATCCGCTTTGGCGGGTACGGATGACTCGACCGCATGCGGGAGCCTCTCCGCGCCCTCGGGACGTTTGGGCGGCATATCGCCCTCCGAAGTCTGGTTGCCTTGAGGCTACACCTCTGCTTCGCCGTCGCGCAAGTCCGGCCATCGGACTCACGATCATTCTGAGAAGTTTTCACGTTGCAGGCCCTGTTCTGCCGCGTGCGGGTAAGCTACACCCGCCAACGTCGCGAGTGTTTCGCAACATGTCGAAAACCGCCCTCTTTCGCCCACGCGACCAGCGTAGGAGTGGCGCAAGTTGATAGGAACC
>CAZRNL010000124.1:0-8316 GCA_964601395.1 uncultured Silicimonas sp.
GCGAAAGCGCTTATCCTGTCGGGCGCGCTGGGGTTAGGCTGGCTCACCGTACAGGGTTTCGGCATCGGCATCCGCGGCTTCAATTTTCAATGGCTGACCGCGATGTTCGGTGAACTGGGCGACCGTCAGTTCGGAATGGGTTTCGGCGCGATGATCGTCGCTTCGGCGTTCCTGTTCCTCTTCACGCAAGGCATTGCCGCGAGAGGTGCGATCAACGGCGATGTCTTCGTCGTCAGCGCCATCGGCGGCGTCATTGTCATAGTGACAATCTTCGTTTTCTTCCCGATCGCCAAAATGCTTCTGGCGGCCTTCGTCACCGAGGAAGGCGGGTATTCGGTCTCGGTCTTCGCTTCGAAGTTCTTCGACAACAGGCTATGGGGGCTTGCCTGCCTCAGGGGCGGCCCCTGCGGTGCTGCCTGGAATTCTCTCGTCCTGGCCGTTCTTGTCGGCTTTTTGACAACCTTGCTCGGGCTTGTCTTCGCGCTGGTCGTGACCCGGTCCGGCTTTCGCTACAAGCGGTCGCTTCGGGCCTTGACCGTGCTGCCCATAATCACGCCTCCTTTCGTCATCGGTCTGGCGCTGATCCTGCTTTTCGGTCTTTCGGGCACAGTCACTCAGTCCGTCGCGGAACTTTTCGGTGTCCAGCCCACCCGATGGCTTTACGGTATGCCGGGTGTCCTGATCGCACAGGTTCTGGCGTTCACTCCGATCGCCTTCCTTGTGCTTATCGGCGTCGTCGAAGGCGTGTCGCCCTCGATGGAGGAAGCCGCGCAAACGCTACGCGCCAACAAATGGCAAACGTTCCGCACCGTGTCATTGCCCCTGATGCGGCCCGGGCTGGCAAATGCGTTCCTTCTGGGTTTCATCGAGAGCATGGCCGACTTCGGCAACCCGCTGGTTCTGGGCGGCAACTTCGACGTTCTGTCTACCGAGATCTTTTTCGCCATAGTCGGCGCGCAATATGATCAGGGTCGGGCGGCTGTCCTTGCCATGGTCCTGCTGTTCTTCACGCTCTCTGCGTTCTACGCCCAGCGCGCCTGGATCGGAAAGAAAAGTTACACGACCGTGACCGGCAAGGGCGACTCGGGTGTCCATCCGCTGATGCCGACGGGTCTTGCGATTCCGGTCTTCATCATTGCGGCCGCCTGGGGCGCCTTTACACTGGTCGTCTACGGGATGATCCTTTACGGCAGCATGGTCGAGCTTTGGGGCGTCAACAACACATTGACGTTCAAGCACTACATTACCGCCTTCTCGTTCCGTATCGAGGAGAGCGGCATCCGCTGGACGGGTGCGGCCTGGGACAGTTTCTGGACCACGATCTATATAGCGGCGGCGGCGGCGCCTCTGACAGCCGCAGTTGGTTTGATCACTGCGTACCTGCTGACCCGGCAAAGCTTCGCCGGCAAGAACGCGTTCGAGTTCGGCACGATGCTCAGCTTCGCGATCCCCGGCACTGTGATCGGCGTCAGCTACATCCTGGCCTTCAACGTACCGCCCATCGAGATTACCGGAACGGGGATCATCCTGATCATCAGTTTCGTGTTCCGCAACATGCCGGTGGGCGTTCGCGCGGGAATCGCCTCGATGTCGCAACTCGACAAATCGCTTGACGAGTCGTCCCTGACGCTTGGCGCCAACAGTTGGCAGACTTTCCGACGTGTAATCTTGCCGCTTCTGAAGCCCGCCATTCTGGCCGCCCTCGTCTACAGCTTCGTCCGCGCGATGACGGCGATCTCGGCGGTCATCTTTCTCGTGTCCGCCAGGTACGACATGGCGACGAGTTACATCATCGGCCGGGTCGAGAACAACGACTACGGCCTTGCTATCGCGTACTCCACCGCGCTGATCGTCGTGATGCTGGCCGCCGTCGGTCTGCTTCAATTGCTGGTCGGACGCATCAGGATTGGGCGGCGGACACAATTCGGAGCAGGAGACACCCATGGCTGACACGAGGATCGCCAGCAAGGCCGCACCCGTGCGCTTCGAGAACGTGTCGAAGCGTTTTGGCAAGGACGTCATCGCTGTCGACAGCATCAACCTTCTTGTCGAGGCTGGAAAGCTGGTCACGCTGCTGGGTCCCTCGGGCTGCGGCAAGACAACCACGCTTCGCATGATTGCTGGACTGGAAATGGCGACGTCGGGGCGCATTACGATCGGCGATACAGACGTGACGTCGCTTCCCGCTACCGATCGAGACGTGTCGATGGTGTTCCAGTCCTACGCCTTGTTTCCCCATATGACCGTGATTGAAAACGTGTCCTACGGCCTCTCGTTCTCCGGCTTTTCAAAGGCCGAAACCCGCGATCGTGCGCTGGCCGGTCTTGACCTCGTGGGCCTCAAGGGTTTCGACGCCCGTTTGCCAAGCGAACTGTCCGGAGGCCAGCAGCAACGCGTCGCCGTGGCACGCGCCCTGGTGCTGGAGCCGCAGGTTCTTCTGTTCGATGAGCCTTTGTCCAACCTGGACGCCAAGTTGCGCCGGCAGGTGCGCGAGGATATCCGCGCCATCCAGCAAGACCTTGGGCTGACAGTTGTCTACGTGACCCATGACCAGGAAGAGGCGCTGGCGGTGTCGGACGAGATCGTGGTGATGCGCAACGCGGCTATTGCTCAGATCGGCACGCCTCGCCAGCTGTACGATGCGCCGGTCGACCGTTTCGTGGCGGACTTCATCGGCGAGGCCAACTTGCTGCCTTGCCGGATCGAGTCAGTCTCGGACGATATGGCGACAATCGCGATCGAGGACTATCGCTACACTCTGCCATCGCGCGGCATTCCCGTTGGTCCGGCGACAATGGCAGTACGACCTTCAAGGCTGGTGATCGGATCGCCGAACGGATTTCACGCTAAGATCGCAAAGGCCACCTATGTGGGCGTGCGCATGGAGTACACGCTCGAGGCGGGCTTTGGCTCTATGTTCGCGGTACAGGACAACGTCGATGCCCCCTTGCGGGTGGGCTCGGATGTCACTGTGGGCTTTGCCGACAAGGGGCCCGTGCTTCTGCCCGAAGGCTAGGCGACATCCGTGAAAGCCGCTTCCGAGATTGCCAGAAGTCGTTCGAAAACCGCCGGCGTGCCGACGATCACTCGGCCACCGTCGCGGATCATTGCGTCCGCGTCCTGAACCTCGACCATGCCACCGGCCTCGGCCACGATCAGTTGTCCTGCCAGACAGTCCCAAGCGTTCATGTGTTCTTCCGCATAACCCAGCAATCGCCCCGATGCGACATAGGCCAGAGACAACGCGCCGGAAGCGTTCCGGTAGAACATCGCGCCTTCATTCACCAGGCCCGTGACCAGCCGCAGGATCCCTCTGTCTTCGACCCGGTTCGAGTATCCGACCGCCACTGTTCCCTCCGACAAAGTCCTTTGGTCGGTTATCGATAGGGGTCGACCATTCAGTGTAGCGCCGCCTCCGGCGAGTGCGGCATAGGTTTCACCATGGCAAGGATCGTGAATGACGCCCATCCGCGTTTCCCCCCCGCTCACACCGGCGACCACAACGGTCCATGCCGGAATGCCGTTGACGAAGTTCGTTGTCCCGTCGATCGGATCGATGACCCAGGTGAATCCTGATGTTCCTGCTTTCGGCGCATCTTCCTCGCCGACGACCCCATCGTCCTCAAAGGCGGCCTGCAAAAGTCGTCGGATCAGGGCTTCGACCTCGCGGTCCGCTTCGCTGACGAAATCCTGATGACCCTTGCGGTCGATCACCAGGTCATTTCGGTTCTCGAAGTACTGCATGGCCAACTGTCCCGCCGTCGTGCAGATTTCTATGAGCGTGTCGAGCTTCTGTTTGGATTCCATTGGATCGGACCCTTAGGGTTTTTGCGGCGCCGTGAAGGTCAGTCAGTACATCATTCCGGAACGTGGCGCTGAACGATCCGGATCTCGGAGAAGCTTCGTTTCAGCTATTCGGCCAGATCCCGCATCACCTTGATAAGATCGGATTTCCCCTCGAACCCGATACCGGGCAGTTCCGGCATGACGATGTGGCCGTCTTCGACTTCCACCCCGTCCGGGAAACCGCCGTAAGGCTGGAACAGGTCAGGATAGCTTTCGTTGCCGCCGAGACCGAGACCGGCTGCGATGTTGAGCGACATCTGGTGTCCGCCGTGCGGGATGCAGCGCGAAGGTGACCAGCCAGCCGTCTGCAGTACGTCGAGCGTTCGCAGGTATTCCACGAGACCGTAGGAAAGAGCACAGTCGAACTGCAGCCAATCCCGGTCAGGGCGCATGCCGCCGTAGCGGATCAGGTTGCGTGCGTCCTGATGCGAGAACAGGTTTTCGCCGGTCGCCATGGGGCCGGGATAGAACTCCGCCATCGCGGCCTGAAGTTGGAAGTCCAGCGGATCGCCAATTTCTTCAAACCAGAAAAGCGGATACTCGCGCAGCATCTTGGCGTAAGCGATCCCGGTCTCAAGATCAAAGCGGCCGTTCGCATCCACGGCCAGTTGCGCCTCGGCGCCAATTTCTTCCAGGACGGCGTCGATGCGGCGCTGGTCCTCATCGATTGAAGCGCCACCGATCTTCATCTTGACGACGTTATAGCCGCGGTCGAGATAGCTGCGCATCTCTTTGCGCAGCGCTGTATCGTCCTTGCCCGGATAGTAGTATCCGCCGGCGGCGTAGACAAACACCCGCGGATTAGCTTCGACTCCATTGCGCTCGGCGAGTAGCCTGAACAAGGGCTTATCCTCAATCTTCGCGATGGCATCCCAGACCGCCATGTCGATCGTGCCGACCGCCACCGAACGCTCGCCATGCCCACCCGGTTTTTCATTCTGCATCATCCTCGACCAGATCTTGTGGCCATCCAGATTGGTACCGGCTTCGTTCATCAGGGAGGCAGGATCAGCTTCGAGAATACGGTCGCGGAAACGCTCGCGAATAAGACCTCCCTGCCCGTACCGGCCATTTGAATTGAAGCCATAGCCGACGACCCGCCTACCGTCTTTGACGACATCGGTTACGACGGCAACAAGGCTTGCCGTCATCTTGCTGAAATCGATGTAGGCGTTCCGGATTGGCGATGAGATAGGCTTGGTGACCTCGCAGATGTCGACAATGCGCATTGGCGTTTTCTATTCTCCAGATTCGTGCGGTCAACCGGCGTGTATCGCAGAAATCAGCGGATCACGAGCAACCGTATCCGATACCGACCTGATTTATGCTGATAGCCAATTCGCATAGCTACCTTCGTCTACAGTGAACCGCCCTCGTTGGCGAAAAGGCCTCGCGACTCGATCCCACGATTTTCCGCGCTTGCGCGAACGGCATCACGAAGAGCCTCGCTGCGCTGCAGCAATCTGCGGAATCGAGTTTCGTCCAGTTCAAGCAACGTCGAGGGAGCGATGGCGCGGATCTCGACCCGGCGGGCCCTTCGCATCAGGATCGCCAGCTGACCGAACATTTCACCCCGGCCCAACCGCCACGTCTGACCCGCAGTTTCCAGTTCCACAGCGCCAGAGGCAATGAAGTATACGCTCTTCACGACGCCGTCCTTGCTGATGATGGTATCTCCGGCGTTCACGTAGCGCGTCTTGAACGCCCGGCCCAGCCGCTTCAGAACAGCGTCGTCCAGGCCGGCAAAGAGCGGAAATTGCCGTACAAGTTCGGTTCTTTGAAGGGCGATATCAAGCCGGGGACGTCCTTCGGCCGCGGCACGACGTGCAGCCAGATCCTCCAGCAGCTTGGTATGTACCTCGGCTCCGATCAAGCCGTCTTCCCGCATGGCGGCGTACTCGCGCGCTTCTAGCCTGAGGGCGGTCCGGCGAATGAACCGCCGCTCGAGTTCCTCAGCATATCCGGGGTATTGCAGGCGGAGACCCTCAAGAGCTGTTTCAATCGCGTCTATGCGTCGTGACAACAGCTCTTGCAGAAGATCGGCCAGTCTTCGGCCATGGATGCGACGGATACGTCCATTGATGAAGGTTCCGAGATCCCGAAGAACGAGGCGCTGCGATAGAAGCAGTTCGAACCGATCCGCCGTCATCTGGGCAAGCGGACCGGAGAGTTCCAGCCAACTGTGCAACAGGCCCGCGGCACGGAATGCGCGCCCATAAGCGACGCTGCGCCGCGCTGCACGGTTGTAACCGCTGCGACCTCCGGTCCGCGCGCCCTCGATCAGCCGGTCCGCATCCGAGAGAACCTGTTCCGCCATCCGGGCCGAGATCGTTCGCTCGCGTATCCGGGCAAGGATGGTATCGCGCTCGTGTCCCGCCAACGCGATCAACCCCAGCGTCACGCGGTCGCGGTCGAGAATGTCAACGCTGGCCTCGGCCATCTTCACGGCTTCATCCAGCCTTTCGCCAAAGCGCTTGGCTTCCGACCGCACAGTGTCATGGCTCAGTTCATAATTGTCCGTCGTGCGCGCGAGGTCTTCGCGCACGGTCTGCAATGCGACGGCAACCACCTGCCGCGACAATGCCTCGTCAATGGGCGATAACCGGTCAAGCCGTAGCCGTCGGACGATCCAGCGCAGCGTCGTGCCCTGCACGATCAACGTGAACAGTGTGAAGCCGGTCGCCAGGATACCGACAACACGCTGGATTCCATCGGGAACCCGGAAGCTCTCGGTCACCGCAAGCGCCAGAGCAAGAGTCACCGCACCCCTCAGGCCGCCCCAGAGGATCGCGACCCGGTAAGGCCGTTCCACGGCGGGCGAGAGCTTCAGCACCGTAAGAAGCGGCAGCAACCCGAACAGGATCATTCCCCGAGCGGCAATGGCCGCGATGACCACCACTCCGACCAGAAGGAAATCCTCCGCCCGTACCTCTTCCAGAAGTCGAGGGATCAGAAGCGCAGCGAGAATGAAGATCAGCGCACCTGCCCAGTGTGCCAGCACGTCCCAAAGCTCGCGCAGGTTCGTCCAGGCCTCAGGCGGCAGACGCCCTGGCCCAATCAGGTTCAGCGTCAGTCCTGCGGCAACGACCGCGATCACGCCCGAGGCCCCGATGCTCTGCTCGGCCCCGATATATGCCAGGTACGGCAGAGCGACCGAGATAGAGATCTGCGCCAGCTCGTGACGGCTGAACAGCGCCATGACCCACACCGCGACCCGCGCCGCCAACCAGCCGGTCAGCGCGCCTCCTGCGATCAGGATCGGGAACCGGGTCAACGCGTCGCCAAGGTCGGGGTCTGGTATACCCAGCATCACGAAGCCCATGAACAGGCCGAAGAGCGCGATTGCGGCCGCGTCATTGAGAAGGCTCTCGCCCTCGATGATCCGCGCAAGTCGACGCGGTGCCGAGATCGAGCGAAAGATCGAGACCACCGCCGAGGGGTCGGTCGTGGACACGATGGCGCCAATCAGAAGACAGGCTGCCAACGGCAGCGCGCTGGCCCAGAACAGCGCATAGCCCACGCTGAGGGTCGCGACGACGACGGCGACGACTGCCAGTACCAGGATCGGCACCCAGTCATCCAGCATACGGCGCAGGTTCATTCCCAACGTCGCCTGAAAAAGCAATGTCGGCAGGAAAACATATAGAAAGACGTTGGACCGGATCGGCAAACCGAGAATCGCCTCAGCCACAGGGTTGAGTGCATCGGTCAGTTCGGTCCTTAGAAAGAACGTGGCGCCCACACCGATCAGGATGCCAAGTACGGCCAGAATCACCGTGTATGGCAATCGCAACCGCGCGGCCAAGGGCTCTGCTACCGCGATGACGAGGAACAGCGACGCTATGACCGTAGTAATGACAACAATGTCCATAAGGCTGAAGTAGCTGGAATTTCGGTCCGGGGAAATCGGCTGGGTCCAGCGATCTCAACTTCGCGTCAGGATTCCAGCAATGAACAGTTTGCCAGTCGTGGCGTCTGGCCCGCAGGGTGACAGCTTTGACGGGTCTCTAGGGTCACTGTGGCCCAGGGGCTTAGGTTCACGTCCGCCGGAGCAGCAGAAGCGCGACCAATGCGGCGAGACCAATGCCCGCCGTCAACCAGACCGCCGAGACGCCCCATGCGGTCAATGCGACACCGAAAACCAGAGGCGCCGCCGCCTGCAGAATCCGCGCCGGAGCGTTCAGCCAGCCGATGCGTTGCCCGTAGCTCGCCGCCCCGAACAGCGCAAGCGGCAGCGTGCCCTTCGCTATTGTCAGGATGCCGTTGCCCGCCCCGTGCAACAGCGCGAAAGCATACGCGGCGGGACCGCCAATTGTCACAAGCGCTACCGCGGCAGCCGGATGGGCCGCTGCGGCAACGCGCGCGGACAATAGCGGATGGAACCGGCGCAAGAGACCGAACTCCAGCACGCGCGCCGCGACTTGCGCCGGGCCGATCAGCGCTCCTGCCGCAATGGCGACGGCTGTACTT
>CAZRNL010000125.1:0-8163 GCA_964601395.1 uncultured Silicimonas sp.
GAGATCGGGTTCAACGCCAAGTACCTCTTGGAGATCGCGAGCCAGGTGGACCGCGAGAATGCGGTGTTCCTGTTCAACTCCTCCGGCGACCCGACCCTGATGCGTGAAGGCAACGACGAGTCGGCGGTATACGTCGTGATGCCGATGCGCGTGTGACAGCTCTCGCCGTACAGGAACTGACCCTTTCGCACTTCCGGTCGCACAGGCGGACCGAATTAAGCCTCGACGGACGACCTGTGGCGATCCATGGGCTAAACGGCGCCGGCAAGACGAACATCCTCGAGGCCGTTTCGCTCCTGTCGCCCGGTCGCGGACTGCGCCGCGCCGGAGCGGAAGAGCTTCAGCGCCGGCCCGAAGATCTGGGCTGGAAGGTCACCGCTGTCCTGAACTCGGGCCACGACATAGAGACTTCCGCCGGTCCGGGCGAGCCGCGACAGGTTCGTATCGATGACAAGACCAGCCCGCAATTGGCTTTGGGTCGGATCGCGCGGATCGTCTGGCTTGTTCCCTCGATGGATCGGCTCTGGATCGAGGGCTCAGACAACCGCCGCCGCTTTCTCGACCGGATCACGCTCAGTTTCATCCCGGATCACGCCGAAGCTGTGCTGGCCTACGACAAAGGCATGCGCGAACGGAATCGGCTATTGAAGGACATGGTTCGGGACGCCCACTGGTACACGGCGCTCGAACGCCAGATGGCCGAGGCGGGCGAGACCGTGACCCGCAATCGCTACGCGGCGCTCTCGCGCCTTGCAGCGGTCCAGATAGCGGCTGAAACCGCGTTCCCTGTTGCGGATCTGGACCTGGTGCATCCTGACGTCGATTTGCCCGATAGCGCCGACGCTCTGGCCGAGTTGCTGGCGCAGAACCGAGCAGCGGACCTTCGGGCAGGACGTACCCTGATTGGCCCTCACCGCGTCGACCTGACGGCGCTCTACACCGCAAAGGGCGTCCCTGCGGCCCAGTGTTCGACCGGCGAACAGAAGGCACTGCTCATCAGTCTTGTCCTCACCAACGCGCGCGCGCTGGCCGAGGACACGGGCACGCCGCCCCTGATCCTGCTCGACGAAGTCGCGGCCCACCTCGACGCCAGCCGCCGGGCCGCGCTTTATGACGAGATTTGCGGGTTGGGCGCGCAAGCCTGGATGACCGGGACCGGGCCGGAATTGTTTGACGACCTGGGCGACCGCGCGCAGTATATCGGAGTTGCGGAAACTGATGGCGAAAGCCGAATAGTCCCGAGGGAGAATCCGTGACACCGCAGCGCGTCAACCTCATCACCCTCGGCGTGGCCGACATGGAGCGCTCTCGCGCCTTCTACCGCGCGTTGGGCTGGACACCGGTCGCGTCGCCACCCTCGGTTACGTTCTACCGGATGGACGGCATGGGGCTTGGGCTTTTCGGCCTCGAAGACCTCGCCAAGGATCAGGGTCGCCCGCACGCGGCGCTTGGCACCGGCGCGGTGACGCTCGCTCAGAACTTCTCCGACCCTTCGCATGTCGACGTCGCATTCGAGAAGGCGCTGAAGGCGGGAGCAAGCGAACTGAAACGACCCGATTCCGTCTTCTGGGGTGGCTATTCCGGCTACTACGCCGATCCGGATGGGCACGTCTGGGAACTGGCGCACAATCCTTTCTGGAAACTCGACGACGCCGGGCGGATCGAGATACCGGACGGCAACGATTGACGCTTTCGGTCGCCCTTCTGCGTGGCGTGAACGTCGGAGGGGCCGGCAAACTTTCGATGGCCGACTTCCGTGCAGCCCTCATCGCCGCAGGGGCCACTGATCCCGAAACCTATATCCAGAGCGGCAATGCGGTCTTCGGAGGCCGGGTTTCGGAAGAGGATCTCTCTGACGAGCTTCGCCAACGTGCGGGCTTCCGGCCAGTCAGTGTCCTGCTCTCCGACAGAACATTCCTCGACATTCTCGCGTCGAATCCTTTCCCGGATAACGAACCCAAGGCGCTTCACCTGTTCTTTCTTCCGCAACCCGCGATCGTCGAGGAAGCGTCGCTGGACGCCGCCAGATCGGATGAGGAACGCTGGCACCTGACTGACCGGGTGCTTTATCTGTTCACCCCCCGATTCCTGACGGGATCCAGGCTCGCGCCAAAGCTAGACCGTCTTCTCGGCGTGCAGGCCACGGGCCGCAACTGGCGCACTTGCGGGGCGATTGCGGATATGATCAAGCGTCGATCATGACCATCAGCCTGATCGACGCCGCCCTTTATGCCGGCGCTCTTTTCATACTTTTCCTGACGCCGGGGCCCGTCTGGGTTGCGCTGGTCGCGCGCGCGCTGGCGGGCGGCTTTCACGCTGCCTGGCCGCTGGCGCTTGGAGTTGTCGTCGGCGATGTCATCTGGCCGCTGCTGGCGATCCTTGGCGTCACCTGGGTGGTTTCGGTCTTTGCCGGCTTCATGACCGCGCTGAAATGGGTCGCTTGCCTGACATTTCTTGGCATGGGCTGGCTGATCATCGCCAATCGCAACCGGACAATCGCCACCGACAGTCGCCTGACCCGGCCCGGCATGTGGGCAGGTTTCCTTGCGGGCATCGCCGTCATTCTGTCCAACCCGAAAGCAATCCTGTTCTACATGGGCGTGCTGCCGGGCTTCTTCGACCTGACGCGGCTCACATGGTCTGACATTGCGGTCATTTGCTTCCTGTCGATGATCGTGCCGTTGATGGGCAATGTCGTCCTTGCACTGTTCGTGGGCCGCGCGCGCCGGATTCTGACCTCGCCTGCGGCGCTTCGGCGAACCAATGTTACCGCGGGCGTGCTGCTTGTCGTCGTCGGCCTTGTGATCCCTTTCACGTGACGGCGGCCGCGCTTGAAGGCGCGGCCGGTGTGTCGATCAGCATCGGTGTATCCTAAATGCCCTCCACCTCTTCGATCGTACGTTCTGCGAAACGGTCGAGAAGCGCGTCATAGAACGCGTTCTGCGACGGTGCGATCACAAGTGTCGCGTTCGGATCGGTCTCGCCGGTTTTCGCCTCGACCGACAGACCAAGGCTATGCACCGGTTCGGGGTTGCCTTGCTCCCGGATATAGATCCAGCCCTTCAGCGTATTGAACTCGCCCTCGTTTCCCAACAAGGCCGATCCATCGACGCTGATTTCGGACAGGCTGATCTTGATGTCATACCCATCGCCGGAAAAGTAGGGTGCGAGCTTTTCGTTCAGCTTTGCTTCGAGGTCCAGTTCGATGTTGGGCCAGTAGCTGAGTGCATTGGCGTTGACGTCTTCAAGTTCGACTGCAACGTCAGCTTCGGCAATCAGGGGCCGATCCTGGGCCAGGGCTCCGGTTGCAACAAACGCCGCAACGCCGCCACCGATCACAAATGCACTTCCGGCAATCAGAATCTTCATCGGTTTCATGAGCCGATCCTCCTTTTTCAGGGCGGACGCTGTGGCCGCCGTTGAAACAGAAATGCACGTTAGCAATGGAAAGTTCCGGAACATGTGCGCCTGTCGGCAAAGATCGGCGCATGCCTGCGTGGGTCTGCAAGCTCGAAGGCACCGACGTGATACCGACGTAATACCGACGTTATACCGAACACTTCGGGCGACGCTGCGATGGCAGCGAAAAACCTACCAAATATTGTGGTCCGGGCGTGACAAAACCCTTGAAAACACCTATATTTTCGGTTGTCACAACAAGGAAGAACGGCATGGCAGAGGCCGCAGAGGCGCCTGAAGAATATGGCGCTGATTCTATCAAGGTTCTCAAGGGTTTAGAAGCAGTCCGCAAGCGTCCCGGTATGTATATCGGCGACACCGACGACGGCTCCGGCCTGCACCACATGGTCTACGAGGTCGTCGACAACGGCATCGACGAAGCACTCGCCGGCCACGCCGATGCCGTGAACGTCACGATTCATGAGGATTCCAGCGTTTCCGTGAGTGACAACGGTCGTGGTATTCCGGTTGATCTTCACGCCGAGGAAGGCGTCAGCGCAGCCGAAGTCATCATGACCCAGCTTCACGCGGGCGGAAAGTTCGACCAGAACTCCTACAAGGTTTCGGGTGGCCTGCATGGCGTCGGCGTATCCGTCGTCAACGCGCTGTCCGAGTGGCTGGAGTTGCGCATTTGGCGCGGCGGAAAAGAGCATTACGCCCGCTTCGAGGGCGGATACACGGTTGAACATCTGCGCGTCGTCGGCGACGCGAATGGCAGGAAGGGCACCGAGGTGCGGTTCCTTGCATCTACAGGTACTTTCTCCAACCTCGAATACAGCTTCAAGACGCTGGAAAACCGTTTGCGCGAACTGGCGTTCCTGAACTCGGGTGTCCGCATTATCCTGCGCGACGAGCGGCCCTCTGAACCGCTGGTCAGCGAATTCATCTACGAAGGCGGTGTCCGCGAATTCGTCCGCTATCTGGATCGTCACAAGACCCCGATGATCGAGGAGCCGATCTTCATCGAGGGCGAGCGTGACGGCATCACCATCGAAGTCGCGATGTGGTGGAACGACAGCTACAACGAGATGGTTCTGCCATTCACCAACAACATTCCGCAGCGCGACGGAGGCACCCACCTTGCTGGCTATCGCGGTGCGTTGACGCGAACGATGAACCTTTATGCCGGATCCTCCGGCATCGCCAAGAAAGAGAAGGTCACCTTCAGCGGCGACGATGCACGCGAGGGTCTGACCTGCGTTCTGTCGGTGAAGGTGCCCGATCCCAAGTTCTCGTCGCAGACCAAGGACAAGCTTGTCTCGTCCGAAGTCCGGCCCGTGATCGAGGGACTGATGAACGAGAAACTCTCGGAGTGGTTCGAGGAAAATCCGGGCCCTGCCCGCATGATCATCGGCAAGGTGGTCGAAGCAGCGCTTGCCCGGGAGGCCGCGCGAAAGGCCCGCGAGATGACGCGGAAGAAGTCGGCTCTGGATATCGCGTCCTTGCCGGGAAAACTTGCGGATTGTCAGGAGAAGCGGCCCGAGTTCCGCGAACTGTTCCTGGTCGAGGGGGACAGCGCCGGAGGGTCGGCCAAGCAGGGTCGGTCTCGAAACAACCAGGCCGTTCTGCCGCTTCGGGGAAAAATCCTTAACGTCGAACGGGCGCGTTTCGACCGGATGCTGGGTTCTCAGGAAATCGGGACCCTGATCACCGCACTTGGCACCGGCATCGGACGTGACGAGTTCGACATCACCAAGCTGCGCTATCACAAGATCATCATCATGACCGATGCCGACGTCGACGGCGCGCACATACGAACGCTGCTTCTGACGTTCTTCTTTCGGCAGATGCCCGAGGTTATCGACGGCGGATTTCTCTACATTGCACAGCCTCCGCTCTACAAGGTCGCCCGAGGCAAGTCCGAGGTCTATCTCAAGGACCAGGGCGCCCTGGATGATTATCTCATCCAGATGGGAGTCGATGGTGCCACGCTTCGTCTGGGGACGGGGGAAGAAATCGTCGGTCAGGATCTTGGTCGCGTGGTCGAGGAAGCGCGGCAAGTGCGCCGTGTGCTTCAGGCTTTCCCAACCCACTATCCGCAGACAATTCTGGAACAGGCCGCCATTGCAGGCGCATTCCGCAGCGGTCAGGTCGATGCCGACTTGCAGGGCGTCGCCGATTCAGTGGCGCGACGCCTCGACCTTGTGGCTTTGGAGTATGAGCGCGGTTGGCAGGGTAGGATAACGCAGGATCACGGTATCCGTCTGGCTCGGGTCCTGCGCGGCGTCGAAGAGGTCCGCACGCTCGACGGCCCGATCCTGCGATCGGCCGAGGCGCGGCGGATCGGTGGCTACACCGATGCGTTGAATGAAGTCTATGCTCTCCCGGCCAGACTGGTACGCCGCGACCGCGAAGTTCCCGTACATGGCCCGCTGGGGCTTCTTGATACAATTCTCGAAGAGGGTGAAAAGGGACTGAGTCTGCAACGCTACAAGGGTCTGGGCGAGATGAACCCCGGCCAGCTCTGGGAAACCACTCTCGACCCTGAGGCGAGAACGTTGTTGCAGGTCAAGGTCCAGGATCTGGCCGAGGCCGACGATCTCTTCACCAAGCTGATGGGTGACGTCGTCGAACCGCGCCGCGAGTTCATCCAGCAGAACGCCCTGAACGTGGAGAACCTCGATTTCTGACCACCCAGAGAACGCCGACCGCAGGGCCGGCGTCTTCGTTTCCAAGGCCACGCAATGGCAGGATGAACTGACAGCCCTCCGGACAATCCTGCTCGACACTCCGCTGCAAGAGACCTTCAAGTGGCGACAGCCGGTCTATGCCTGGAATGGCAAGAACGTTGCCATTCTCTGGGCTTTCAAGGACAACTGTGGCCTTGGTTTTTTCAAGGGCGCATTGTTGTCCGACCCGCAACGCCTTCTGGTCTCGCCGGGCGAAAACTCACGTTCAGCCAAGAAACTACCCTTCACCAGCGTTGCCGAAATTATCGGGCGTGAAACCCTGATCCGCGACTATGTCGCCGAGGCAATCGGAATCGAGGAATTGGGTCTCAAGATCCCTCCGCCCGAACAGGACCTCCCGATCCCTTCGGAACTGCTGACAGCGCTCAACTCCGATCACCGGCTCAAGTCCGCTTTCGAGGCGCTGACACCTGGGCGCCGCCGAAGTTGGCTGATGCATATCGCGCAAGCGAAACAATCCGCAACCCGTGCTTCCCGCGTCGCGAAAGCCACCCCCCTGATTATAGAGGGGAAGGGCCTGAATGAGCGTTGACGGATCGCCCGACATCCTCGGCATCGGGGAACCGCTGATCGAGATGGTCCGCCTTCTAGACCCGATAGACGGCCGCCCCGCCTATGTGCAGGGCTTCGGAGGTGATACCTCGACCGCCATCATCGCCGCTGCGCGGCAGGGCGCAAGGGCGGCCTATGTCTCGGCAGTAGGCGACGACATGTTCGGCGAGGCGATGCGCGAACTCTGGACCCGCGAAGGTGTCGATCACTCCGGTGTGCTGACCAGGGAGGGCGATCCCACCGGCGTCTGCTTCATCGACCCCGACCCTGCCGGACGCCGCTTCACATATGCCCGGCGCGGATCGGCTGCCAGTCTCTGCACTCCGGACGATCTGTCCGAGGCGGCCATCGCCGCAGCGCGGGTTCTGCACCTCTCTGGCATCACTCTGGCGATCAGCGAGACGATGCGCGCCACGGCGCTTCATGCCGTCGATCTCGCGCGGGCGAACGGGACCCTGGTTTCACTCGATCTGAACGTGCGTCCCCGGCTCTGGACGCTGGAACTGGCGCGCGAGGTTCTGGCCACGGTCGCTGCGAAATCCGACATCGTGTTTCCCAGCGATGACGAGGCCGGAATGCTGCACGGCATCACCGACCCGGACGCTATTGCCGACCACTACCTGTCAGCCGGCGCAAGGATCGTCGCTGTCAAGCGCGGCGCGCAGGGCTCGCTGGTGGCTACCGAGGATCAGCGCCACGCCATTCCCGCCGCCCCCTCGAACCCGGTCGACTCGGCGGGCGCGGGCGACAGCTATGCCGGATCGTTCCTCGCCTACTGGCTGGAAACCGGGGATGTGCCGCTTGCCGCCAGCCGCGCCTCCCGCGTCGCCGCCGGCACGGTCAGCGGTCTCGGCGCGGTCGAGCCGATCCCGCACAGGTCAACCGTCCTCGCTGCCGAAGCCTAGTTCATCCAGGCCGCCCAGCCATCCTCGTAATAGGTGACCAGTGGATGAGACAGGATCGTGTTCGGCTTCACGTCGACCGGTCCGCTGTCCCTGGGAAACACGGTCATGGCAGCGAACAAGTCACTATGAAGGTACTTCAGGCCATTCGGAAGCCCGCCTGGCTCCCGAAACGCGCGTTCCTGGGTGACCATCACGAACCCCCAATCTCCGAAGCTTGGGATATAGGTGTGATACGGTAACAAGGTCAGCGCCTCTCCCGGTCGCGCCGGATTGCGCGTGCCTGCCCATGTGCGCACCACCGACCAGAAGGCCTCGCGCGCGAAGACGGGCGATCCCGCCTGCGTCACCATCACGCCGCGCGGCGACAGACGCTCCATCAGGGGCGCATAGAACTCGCGTGAGTAGAGCTTCGACACAGCGAAGTCGCGCGGATCGGGCAGGTCGAGGATGATGACGTCGAACACCTCCGCATTCTCCCGCACGAAAAGCCACGCATCGTCATTCACGATCTCGACCTTGGGGTCAGAAAGAGCCCTGCCATTCAAAACCGCAAGCTG
>CAZRNL010000126.1:0-486 GCA_964601395.1 uncultured Silicimonas sp.
CCACTATCGCGGCAAGCGGGCGATCCGTGAGGTCGGCAAGGTCATGGGCCTGACCGAGGATACGATCGGCGCGATTTCCTCGCAGCTCTGGGGATTCTTCGACACCAGCGGCATGGCCGAGCAGCAGCTGCGCGAGATCGGGCTGGATCCGAAGGACCAGCGGCTTCGCCTGACGCTGGAGCTGATCTCCGAGATCCAGGGCTTTCCCCGGCACCTGTCGCAGCACGTGGGCGGGTTCATCATTACCGAAGGGCGGCTGGACGAACTGGTGCCCATCGAGAACGCGACGATGGAGGATCGCACGGTCATCTGCTGGGACAAGGACGACATCGACGCCCTGGGAATCCTGAAAGTCGACATTCTGGCACTGGGAATGCTCAGTTGCATCCGCAAGGCCTTCGACCTGATCCGGCGGCACCACCAGACCGACTACAGCCTCGCGACACTGCCCCCCGAGGATCCGGCTGTCTATGACATGCTGTGCAA
>CAZRNL010000126.1:496-6486 GCA_964601395.1 uncultured Silicimonas sp.
GGAGTGTTCCAGGTGGAAAGCCGGGCGCAGATGAACTTTTTGCCCCGGATGAAACCCCGGTCCTTCTACGATCTCGTGATCGAGGTTGCGATCATTCGGCCGGGGCCCATCCAGGGTGACATGGTGCATCCGTATCTCAGGCGCCGGAACGGTGAGGAGAAGGTCGAGTTTCCGTCGGACGATCTGGGCAAGGTGCTGGGCAAGACGTTGGGCGTACCCCTGTTCCAGGAACAGGCGATGCAGATCGCCATCATCGGCGCAGGCTTCACACCAGAGGAAGCCGACCGTCTGCGCCGGGCGTTGGCGACCTTCAAGAAACATGGCAACGTCAGCGAATTCCGTACCCGTTTCCTGCGGGGTATGCGCGCGAACGGTTATGGCGAGGATTTCGCCGAGCGCTGTTTCAGCCAGATCGAGGGCTTCGGCTCCTATGGTTTTCCCGAAAGCCATGCCGCCAGTTTCGCGCTGCTGGTTTACGCCTCGAGTTGGCTGAAGTGCCACCATCCCGGCATCTTTGCCTGCGCGCTGCTCAACTCTCAGCCGATGGGGTTCTATGCGCCCGCCCAGATCGTTCGCGACGCGCGTGAGCACGGCGTCGAGGTGCTGCCGCCCGACATCAACGCCTCGACCTGGGACTGCACGCTGGAACCCGACAGGCGCGGCGGACTTGCTCTGCGCCTCGGGCTTCGTCAGATCAAGTCCATGCGCGAGGAAGAGGCGACCTGGATCGCGGCGGCACGCGGCAACGGCTATCTCAGCGTCGAGGATGTCTGGCGGCGCGCGGGCATCGAGCCCCGGCTGCTGCGGGTTCTGGCCGAGGCGGATGTCTTCGCCTCGCTGGGCCAGACCCGGCGCGAGGCGCTCTGGGCCGCCGCGGCTATCGGGGCGGCGAAACCGCTGCCGCTTTTTGGCGGCGATATGGACGGCGAAGGTATCGTGGAACCTGCCGCCCACCTGCCCCGCATGACGGCAGGCGAGCATGTGGTCGAAGACTACGTCTCGATGCGGCTGACGCTGCGCGCCCATCCCATGGCATTCCTCCGGCACCGGCTGACACCGGGCAGGCCACCTCTGGACGAGTTCGGCAGCGCACCGGCAGGAAAAGGCCTCGCCCCGCGAAGGGTTTGAACTGATCTACTGGGTCGCAGTGAACCCGCCGCTCGAGATAAAGCGATATTCGCTGTCCCCGACCGGAATCACCCTGACGTTCATTCCCAGGATGCCGCTGGTTTCCAGCCCATCCACCCCGTAGAAAGCCCCGCCGATGTCGGAATTCGAAATGCAAGTGGCGTCGGTGCAGGTCATCGTGTCCATCGAGCCCAGAAAACCGTTGCCCTCGATCGGGACGTCGAACGAGGTTTGGAAATCGGTATCGGCAAGATGTCCGATGGTTCCGTTGAGATCGCCTCCGATCGTATTGGCGTCGAAGTTCGCAGTAAGGTCTATCGTCCCGCCGAACTGCACTTCATTCTCAACGACTGCCCCGGTCGTCGGCGAAATCACCTGACCGTAACCTTCAAACAGCCCGCTATAGACGACGTTCCCCACCAGAGCGGCGATCTCGTCGGGATCGGTCTCGTACCCGAATGCGAAAAACGCCTCGCTGTCGAACTCCCCACTCAAGGCAGGATTGGTACCGCCTTCGTAGCTGTAGACCGCTCCTGTCCCGGAAATGCTGCCCAAAGAGTTCAGATAGGAATTCCAATCATCCTGGCCATTCGATGCGGGCGCGTTGCTTGCCGCGAACGTCAAGGTCTCTCCGTCGAGCGTCAGGACGATGTTCTCCAGACTGTTGGTCAGGTCATCCGGAGAAAGCGTCAGTGTCTCGTCTGAAATCAGAAGCCGCGTCACCCCGGTCTCCCAGTCCGTAAACGTGCGGGCGACCTTCACCTTGATGGCACCTTCGGCCTCCAGATCGGCCAGAACCGATGCCGGCAGGGCAAAGGGCAGGCCGTTGGCCGACGCTCCCGCATCCCTGGTGCCAATGAAGAGATCATTACCGGACCCCAGAAAAGCCGTACCTGCGGAACAGGCCCCGAGCGAAAGAACGCTGGCAAACGCCGTGAAGACACGCAGTTTCATATCCATTTCCTCCGAGGCACCGGCTCTTTGCAGTTGAGCGTCGCAGCTTCCATAACGACAATCAGAACGGCCGAAGCTCAAGATACGGCCGCAGAAAAGTGCGTTGGAAGACGTTTCTGCAACACATCGTTTCCGTTTGTGGACAATAAACTTCGTGTTGCCGCTCACCGCCGACGCCCGAAACGAGCCTGCTGACAGAGGGTGTCACCAGGCGTCGTGACGCCGTCGGGTTCGTCGGCTAGATTATGGCGATGCCAGGATCGATCGACACCAAGACCCGCTGTTTCGGATCGCATTCCGAGCGATACGCGCATTACCATGACACGGAATGGGGCGTGCCGGTTTTCGATGACCGAACCCTGTTCGAGATGCTGATCCTCGAAGGGGCCCATGCAGGTCTGTCGTGGGAGACGATCCTGAACAAGCGTGACGGATACAGGACCGTGTTTCACGACTTCGACGTCGAGCGCGTTGCCGCGATGACGGATGAAGAGCTTGCGGAAGCCTTGCAGAACCCTGCCATCGTTCGGCACCGCCAGAAAGTACCGGCGGCACGCGCCAACGCACGGGTGTTCATTCAACTTCAACAGGAATTCGGCAGCTTCTCGGATTGGCTATGGGCGCACGTGGATGGTCGGCCCCTGCAAGGCGACTGGGCGACGCGCGACGAGATACCGGCCGTGACCCCGCTGGCCGAGAAAATCTCGAAGGATCTGAAGAAGCGCGGCATGGGCTTTGTCGGACCCACGATCATCTACGCCTACCTGCAAGCGGTGGGCGTTGTGAACGATCACTGGCGCGGGTGCTGGCGGCACTCCGGCCAGGAACCAATGCCGGAGAGCGACAGACCGACTACTTGAGACGCCTGAGGATTTCGTAGCTGGCGTATCCATCCGGGATCAAGCCCAGGCTGGACTGGAACATCCGGATCGCCTGGATCGTGTTCGGTCCGATGATACCGTCGACACCCTGTGTGTTGAAACCTCGGGCTGTCAGGCGTTTCTGCATTTCCTGCTTCTCGGCAAACCGAAGGTTCCGGTCATCGCGCGGCCAGGCCGACTTCAGCGGGCCGGCACCGGCAATCCGGTCCGAGAGGTGACCCACACCGATCACATAGGCGTCCGCCGTGTTGTAGCGTTCGATCACATGGAAGTTGTTGAAAATCATGAACGCCGCGCCCTGCGCCCCGGCAGGAAGAAGGATCGAGGCGCGACCATGGTTCGGGACAGCCTGACCGCGCATGTCTCGCACGCCCATAGCCGCCCATTCTCCCGGGCTTCTCTTGATCCGCTCGCCGGTCTGGCGATAATCGAAGTTCCTCGGAAGCTGCACTTCAACGCCCCAGGGCTGTCCTTTGGTCCACCCGAAGCGCTTGAGGTAGGCGGCCGTGGACGCCAGGGCATCTGTCGGATCGTCCGACCAGATGTCGCGCTTTCCATCGCCCCGGAAATCCACCGCGTAAGACAAGTAGGATGTCGGAATGAACTGCGTATGCCCCATGGCACCGGCCCAGCTTCCGGTCATGCGCCTTGGATTGACGTCGCCGGACTGGATGATCTTGAGAGCGGCAACAAGCTGTGCCTCGAAGAACCTTCCCCGCCGCCCGTCGAAGGCAAGCGTTGCCAACGCCTCGATGAGAGGCTCGTTGCCCCGGAATGTCCCGTAGGCGCTTTCCAGCCCCCAGATGGCAGTCACGACCTCAGCCTCGACACCATAGCGTGCCTCGATCTCGCTCAGGACACGGCTGTTCTGCCGAAGAGCGTCACGCCCGTTCTTGACCCGTGTCTCGGACACAGCACTATCCAGGTATTCCCATATCTGCTTGGTGAACTCGGATTGGTTGCGGTCCTTCTGGATGACCTCGGTATTGTAACGCACGCCCTGAAATGCGGCATCGAATACACTATCACGAATGCCTTCGGCCCGTGCGCGGGCGCGGAAGCCGTCGATCCATCGGGAGAACGCGATATTCGATGTGGACGCCTGTGCCAGCACGACCTTGGCCTCCTCCGCGGGACGGGGTTTCGGGGGATAGGACACTTCGGGCGCCGCACTGGCGGGCGCATGTATCGCCAGTGAAAGCCCCAGAAGCGCGACCTGCATGGATCGCATGGGACACCTGATTCTTGTTTATCTGCTCAGGTTCAGGGTAGCGGGATTCGACAGGTTCAGGAAGTCTCTTCAAGAAGGTGGGCAATGCTTTGCCGTCCGTCAGCGCCGCGTGCGGGTGACCTTGCGCTTGATCTTGGCAGCTTTCGCCTTCGACTGGGCGCCTCGCCGACGGACCGGCCCCTTGCCTGCGCGTCTGGGTGATCCCGAGGGCAACGCTGCGCCTTCGATCTCCAGAAGCTCCAGCATCAGGCCGCCGGTGACCGGGACAGCCTCGGTCAGGCGGACGGTGACCTTCTGGCCAAGCCCGATCGTCAGCCCGGTGTCGGCCCCCATAAGGGTCTGGCTGTCGGCATCGAAGTGAAAGAACTCGCGCCCGATAGACCGGATCGGGATCAGTCCGTCGGCACCGGTCTCGTCAAGTTTCACGAAAGTTCCGAAGCGCTGCACGCCCGAGATGCGGCCTGTCATTTCGGTGCCGACCCGCTCGGAGAGGTATGCGGCAAGATAGCGGTCGGTCGTGTCGCGCTCGGCGACCATGGAACGGCGTTCGGTTTCCGAAATGTGCTGACCTGTCGAATCGAGACGCTCGATCTCGTCTGGCGACAGACCATCGTTGCCCCAGCCGTGCGCCTTGATCAGCGCGCGATGAACGATCAGGTCCGAGTAGCGCCGGATCGGTGAGGTGAAATGGGCGTAGGCCTTCAGAGCCAGTCCGAAGTGTCCGAGATTATCGGGTCCGTAGTAGGCCTGGGTCATCGACCGGAGGGTGGCCATGTTGATCAGTTCATCGAACTCGGTGCCTTCGGCGGCGGCCAGGAGCCGGTTCAGATGCCCCGTCTTCAGCACCTGCCCCTTGGCCAGCACGAGTCCGGCCGCGGTTGCCGTTTCCCGCAGGGCGTCGAGCTTTTCGGGTGCCGGTTCCTCGTGCACGCGGAAGAGAAGCGGAGTGCGTTTGGCGATCAGGGTTTCGGCGGCGGCGACGTTTGCCAGCACCATGAATTCCTCGATCAGGCGGTGCGCGTCGAGCCGATCCTTGAATGCGACCGAGCGGACCTGTCCTTCCTCGTCGAGGATGATCTGCCGCTCGGGCAGGTCGAGATCTAGCGGCTGGCGTTCGCCGCGCGCCTTTCTAAGTGCCTGATACGCAGCGTAAAGCGGACCAAGAACATCCTCGACCAGTGGTGCCGTCTTGTCGTTGGGCTGACCGTCCACCGCCGCCTGAACCTCCTCGTAGTGGAGCGATGCGATAGAGCGCATCAGGCCCCGCACAAAACGGTGCCCGATCTTGTGGCCGCCCGCGTCGATCTGCATCCGGACGGCGACACAGGCGCGGGGGACGCCTTCGTGGAGCGAGCAGAGGTCACCGGAGAGGCGATCGGGCAGCATGGGGACGACACGGTCGGGGAAGTACGTGGAGTTGCCACGTTGCCAGGCTTCGGCGTCGAGTGCCGAACCCGGGGTGACGTAGTGGGCGACATCGGCAATGGCGACCCAGATGACATGGCCGCCGGGGTTCTTCGGATCGTCGTCTTCGTGGGCAAGACAGGCGTCGTCGCGATCACGCGCATCGACAGGGTCTATGGTGATCAGCGCCATGTCGCGCATGTCTTCCCGCCCCTTGGCGTCGGCGGGCGACATGGCGTCGGCCTCGGCTATGGCCGCGTCGGGGAAATCGTCCGGAATGCCGTGCTGATGGATGGCAATCAGGCTGACGGCGCGCGGTCCAGTGGGGTCGCCCAGACGCACGGTGATGCGGGCCTGCGGCAGCCCCATGCGGGCGCTGCCCACCTGTTCGG
>CAZRNL010000126.1:6496-8149 GCA_964601395.1 uncultured Silicimonas sp.
ATCAGGCTGACGGCACGGGGCGCGCCCGGGTCTCCCAGTCGGGTGACGATCCGCGCGCGCGGCAGGCCCATCCGGTCCTTCGGTCCGGCCTGCTCGGCCTCGACCAGTTCGCCGTCCTTCGCGCCGTGGGTCGCTCCCGGTCCTACGCGCCATTCGCGGTCGGCGCCCTTGTCGATCGGAAGGATGCGTCCACCCTCGGCGCTCTTTCGGAAAACACCCAGTATTTTCCGGGGGTTGGTGCCGATGCGCCGAATAAGCCGCGCTTCGTAGGCGTGGTCTTCCGCCTTCACTTCGGTCAGGCGGGCAAGGATACGATCGCCTTCCCCGAGAGCCGGATCGGCTTCGCGGGGAATCAGGAGAATAGCCGGTTCGGGGCCTTCGCCCTGCCATTCGAGCGGTCGGGCGAAAAGATCGCCGTCCTTCGACGGTCCGGTGACCAACAGGACAGAGACCGGCGGAAGCCGGTCGGGATCGCGGTAGGTCTTGCGGCGCTTCTCGAGATGCCCTTGTGCCTCCAGCTCTTTCAGGACGCGCTTCAGCTCGATCCGTTCGGCACCCTTGATGCCGAAGGCTTTCGCGATGTCGCGCTTGGACGTCTGTGAAGGGTTGTCGGAGATCCAGGTGAGAATCTCGTCCTTGGAGGGGATACGGGCCATCATTTTGCGCTATCACGAGGCGTGGGGCGCGTCACGGGGGTATCTGGTGTGCAACGTTCGATGGGCCCGGTCGGTTCTTTCGGCGGGGGACGATGCGAATCATACGTTAAACCCCACCAGAGCGGGCGCGACCGGCCTTCGGTATCACGTCGGTATCACGTCGGTATTGCGTCGGTGCGCAACCCGGCGAACTCCCGTTCTAACTGGCCGAACGGCGAGCCTGTTAACAAGCCGTGAAGCCTTCCTTGCCGATGTGTGAAGATTGCCCTGCCCCGGCTACGGGTGCCTCAAAGCTCGAGCACCATCTCGCGGTGAGGGATGCCCGCGTCGATGAACTCGGGTCCGAACGGCTGGAAACCCAGCGTCTCGTAGAACCTCAGGGCATGGGTCTGCGCGCCCAGCATCACCCGCGCCGCACCACGACTGGCAAGCTCGTCGATGGCGAAGCGAATGAGATTGCGGCCGATGCCTCGACCACGAAACCCTTTCAGAACCGCGACGCGCCCGATCTTGCCGACCTCGCCCGAGAGCAAGAGGCGCGCGGTTCCGACCGGAAGCCCGTCGACGCCGGCGAGCAGATGGATGGCCTCCGGGTCCTTGCCGTCGACTTCATCCTCGAAACTCACGCCTTGTTCCTCGATGAAGACAATGCGGCGGATGGCGAGAGCGGCCTCAAGATTGTCGGTCAGAGAGATCTCCGCCGTCATGCGGCAAACCAGTTTTCCAGGATGCGGCGGTAGATCGCCTTCAGTGCATGGATCTGCGCGACCTCGACCCGCTCATCGACCTGATGCATGGTGCGGCCGACCAGCCCGAACTCGACGACCGGGCAATGCGTCCTGATGAAGCGCGCGTCCGAAGTGCCGCCCGAGGTCGATAGCGCGGGACGACCGCCGGTCTCCGCCTCGATCGCGTCCGAGACGAGATCGGAAAGAGGCCCCGGCGGCGTCAGGAAGCTTTCGCCCGAAACCTTGGTGGTCATCGTGATGGCGATGCC
>CAZRNL010000127.1:0-8101 GCA_964601395.1 uncultured Silicimonas sp.
CAGAAAGACGTCCGCGCCCTTCATGGCCTCTTCCAGCGTTCTGAGGTCGGTTTTCACCGCGTGAGCCGATTTCCACTGGTTCATCCCATCGGTTCGGCCTTGCCAGATGACACCCTTGGTGTCGCACATGATGCAGTTCTCGTTCCGCGCGCCCATGCGCTTTAGAAGTTCGAGACAGGCTATCCCCGCCGCCCCTGCCCCGTTCAGGACAATCCGGCAATCCTCGATCTTCTTGCCGGATATGTGCAGTGCGTTCAGAAGACCTGCGGCGCAGATCACGGCGGTGCCGTGCTGATCGTCGTGAAACACCGGGATATCACACTCTTCCTTCAGCCTTTGCTCGATGATGAAGCACTCGGGCGCCTTGATGTCCTCAAGGTTGATGCCGCCGAATGTCGGGCTCATCAGTCGCACTGCCTGACAGAAAGCGTCGACATCCTCCGTGTCGAGTTCGATATCGACCGAGTTCACGTCCGCGAACCGTTTGAACAGAACCGACTTGCCCTCCATCACCGGCTTCGCAGCCAATGCCCCCAGATTGCCAAGTCCGAGAACCGCCGTGCCGTTCGAGATCACGGCAACGAGGTTGCCCTTGTTGGTATAATCATAAGCCGTCTCGGGGTTGGCTGCGATCTCTTCGCAGGGGATGGCGACACCCGGCGAATAGGCCAGGGACAGGTCTCGCTGGGTGTTCATGGGCACCGTCGCCTGGATCTCGAACTTTCCTGGCGTCGGGTGCATGTGAAAGGACAGCGCATCCTCGCGCGTATATTTCGGATCAGTCATTCCAGTCCTCCCTGTGACCACCGACATTACTGGCGCTTTCGGCAAGGGCAACAGAGCGTTTTCGCCTTTCACCCCGCGACTCGGGCCGCTAGATTCTTCGAGCAGCACACCGGGGGGTCGGAAGTGACCGTGGAAAACGCCGCCATCACACCGATGATGGTGCAGTATCTCGAGATCAAGAAGGCACATCCCGGTGCGCTTCTGTTCTATCGGATGGGCGACTTCTACGAGTTGTTCTTTGACGACGCTGCTGCCGCTTCCGAAGCGCTGGACATAGCCCTGACCAAGCGTGGCAAGCACCTTGGCGAAGATATCGCCATGTGCGGAGTTCCGGTTCATTCGGCAGAGGGGTATCTGCTGACGCTGATCCGCAAGGGATTTCGAGTGGCGGTCTGCGAACAGCTTGAGGATCCGGCCGAGGCGAAGAAGCGTGGCTCGAAATCGGTGGTCAAGAGAGGCGTTGTGCGCCTTGTCACTCCCGGAACGCTTACCGAGGAGGCGCTGCTTGAAGCCCGGCGCAACAACTTCCTGGCGTCGCTTTCGGAAGTCAGGGGTGAAGCGGCTATCGCTTGGGTGGACATCTCAACCGGGGTCTTCCGGGTCGTATCCGTCTCGTTGGCGCTGATCGGCCCTGAACTGGCGCGCCTGTCGCCGAGCGAAGTCATCATTTCAGAAACTAAACAGGCTGATTTTGCTGCTCTGGTGACGGACTCCGGGGCATCCCTGACGCCGGTGTCTGTCGCCTGTTTCGACAGCCAATCAGCGGAACGGCAATTGACCGCGCTTTTCGGCGTGGAAAGCCTCGACGCTTTCGGCAGCTTCACGCGGGCCGAGATCTCGGCGATGGGCTCTTTGATCGCCTATCTGGATCTGACCCAGAAGGGCAGGCTTCCCTTGTTGCGGCCTCCCGTCCGCGAAGACGCAAGCGGGTCGGTCCAGATCGACACGGCGACACGGCGCAATCTGGAGCTGACTCGCGCTCTGTCCGGAAGTCGCGAAGGGTCGCTTGTTCACGCGATAGATCGCACGGTGACCGCAGGCGGAGGGCGTTTGCTGGAGCATCGGCTCTCGTCGCCCTCGCGTGACCTGACTACGATCAGGCAGCGCCTCGACGCCGTTGACTGGTTCACACGCGATGCGGAGGTGTGCGGCGACGTGCGCACCGCACTCAGAAAGTGTCCGGATATCCAACGCGCACTTTCGCGCCTTGCGTTGGACCGGGGCGGTCCTCGTGATCTCGCGGCAATACGCAACGCCCTGGAGCAGCTGCCGCTTCTTGTTCAATGCCTGGGCGAAGATGTGCCCGAGAGTGTCGTTGGGTGGTGTCGGAGTTTCGCCGACTTCAGCGCGCTGTTCGAGAGCTTGGACAGGTCGCTCGTGGCCGAGCCGCCGATGCTTGCTCGCGATGGCGGCTTCATCGCCCCGGGCTGCGACCCCGAGCTGGACGAGGCCCGGCAACTTCGCGACGAAGGCAGGGGTGTGATAGCCAGGCTCCAGTCCGACTACGCGAACGAGGTTGGAATCTCGTCGTTGAGGATCAAGCACAACAACGTGCTTGGATACTTCATCGAAACCTCGACGACACATGCAGACAAGATGCACAGGCTTTCGGAACGCTTCATTCATCGCCAGACGACGGCGAGCGCAGCTCGCTTCACGACTGTTGCCCTGTCCGAGATGGAGACGAAGATCCTGAACGCCGGATCATGGGCGCTGGAGATTGAAAAGCGTCTCTATGAAAGGCTCAAGGCCGATATTCTGGCCATGTCCGGCCCCCTTGGCGCCGCCGCGCAGTCGTTGGCCGAGCTGGACCTCTCGGCAGCGCTGGCGACCCTCGCCGTCACCGAATCGTGGTGTCGTCCCGTCGTGGACGAAAGCCGGGCCTTCAGGGTCTCAGGCGGTCGTCATCCCGTGGTTGAAAAGGCTCTCAAGTCACAGGGTGGGACGCCGTTCATCGCGAATGACTGTGATCTTTCGGCAGATACGGATGCGGCCATCTGGCTACTCACCGGTCCAAACATGGCAGGTAAATCGACATTCCTGCGGCAGAATGCGCTGATTGCGCTTCTTGCCCAGATAGGCAGTTTCGTACCGGCGCAAGAGGCCCACATCGGAATGGTCAGCCAGCTGTTCAGCCGCGTCGGCGCGGCGGATGATCTGGCTCGTGGCCGGTCGACCTTCATGGTCGAGATGGTCGAAACCGCTGCCATCCTGAATCAGGCGGACGAGCGCGCCCTTGTCATTCTCGACGAGATCGGGCGCGGCACGGCGACCTATGACGGTCTTTCGATTGCATGGGCGACGCTGTAGCATCTTCATGACGCCAATCGCTGCAGAGCGCTGTTTGCGACGCATTATCATGAGATGGCACAGCTTGCCGACAAGCTGGCCGGAGTCGAGAATGCGACGATGGCCGTGAAGGAATGGGAAGGGGAAGTCATTTTTCTGCACGAGGTCCGCCCCGGCGCCGCAGACAGAAGCTACGGCGTTCAGGTCGCCCGCCTCGCAGGGCTTCCGCAGCCGGTGATAGACAGGGCGCGCGTCGTGCTCGAAGCGCTGGAGAAGGGTGAAAGAGAAGGCGGATCGCGGCAGAAGGCCCTGATCGACGATCTGCCGCTGTTTTCGCTGTCTCGCACCGCGCCGGCCGCGAAGCCGGTTAAATCTTCAGAACTCGAAGCAAGGCTCGCTTCCCTGGCCCCCGACGACATGAGCCCCAGGGAAGCATTGGACGCCCTCTATGAGCTGAAGTCCCTTGCTACGAGCCGGAGTTCGAACTGACCCCGACCTTTGCCGGTCGCAACAGGCGGTCGTGCAACATGAAGCCATCTGCTGAAACCTGAATGATCTCGCCGGCCTTCGTTCCGGGCAAGGGCGCTTCGAACATGGCCTCGTGAACCTGCGGATCGAACCTGTCGCCGACCTCGGGTGAGATCACTTCCATCCCATGCTTCCTGAATACGCTGAGAAGTTCGCGCATCGTCAACTCGACGCCTTCGATCACGGCCTTGTTCAATTCACGGCTTTCGTCCGGAATGGCCTCGATCGCACGCTTCATGTTATCGAAGACCGGAAGAAGATCACGCGCCAGCCTGGATCCACCGTATTGCTCGGCTTCGCGCCGGTCGCGTTCGGACCTCTTGCGAGAGTTCTCGGCATCGGCCAGGGCCCGCATCCACTTGTCCTTGAGAGCGTCGCGCTCTGCCTCGAGCTCGGCTATGCGGTCATCCTCGGCGGGATCCTCCAACGCCTCCGGCGAATCAATATCGATGAGTTCTTCTTCGTTTGCCGGGTGTTTCGTGTCTGCGTTGCTCATGACTTGCCTCGATCCGAAATTAGCCGCCCGACGAGTTGGGCGGTGTAGTCCACGATTGGCACGATGCGTCCGTAGTTCAGCCGCGTTGGGCCGATGACACCGACCGCGCCGATAATCTTTCGATCAGCGTTCATATAGGGAGAGACCACCAGAGAGGAACCCGAAAGTGAAAAGAGCTTGTTCTCCGAGCCGATAAAAATGCGGACACCTTCACCGGCCTCCGTCAGTTCCAGAAACTCCGCGATGTCGCGTTTTCGCTCCAGATCATCGAAGAGCTTGCGGATTCGCTCCAGCTCCTCCTGCTCGGCGTCGTCGGCCAGAAGATTGGCGCGGCCCCGAACGATAAGACGCTCGTAGGGCGTTCCCTCACTCTCCCAGATCGCCCCGCCATTCTCGACCAGCTCACGTGCCAGCGAGTCGAGTTCCTGTTTGCGGCGCGAAATCTCGCGCGAGATGACAGTGCTGAGCTCGCTGAGCGTATGGCCTTCGACAATGGAGTTCAGAAAGTTGGCGGCCTCACGCATCGAACTGGGAGTCTGGCCGGGCGGCGGCGTGAATACGCGGTTCTCGACGTGTCCATCTGCGAAGACCAGAACGACCAGCGCGCGATCGGTGGCCAGAACGACGAACTCGATGTGTTTCAAGGGGGCTTCGTGCTTTGGCGCGAGCACCAGACTTGCCCCATGCGTGACACCCGACAAAGCCGATCCGACACGGTCCAAAAGTTTGGTTACGTCGGGATCCTTGTCTCCTACATTTCCTTCTATCGCCTCCCGGTCCTCCGAAGTCAGCTCGCCGACTTCAAGCAGCCCGTCGACGAACATGCGAAGCCCCAGTTGAGTCGGGATGCGGCCCGCCGAGACGTGCGGCGAATTCAGAAGCCCCAGATACTCGAGGTCCTGCATCACGTTGCGGATCGTCGCCGCGCTTACCTTCTCGTTCATCTCGCGAGTCAGGCTGCGCGACCCGACAGGATCGCCGGAGTGGAGATAGCCTTCGACCACGCGCCGGAACACCTCACGTGATCGGTCGTTCAGCTGCTCCAGAAGTTTTCCGCTATCCGACATGGTTCTTGAACTTCCACAAGGGCGTCGCAATTAGAAGGAAGACGCGTCCGGCGTCAATCGGGGTTGATGGAGCCATCCGCCGCGACTATCAAGCGCAGCTATTCATAGCGAGGTAAACTAATGCGCCCTTCTGGTCGTGATGTAAGCGAGATGCGTCCAATTTCAATCGAGACGGGCGTCACGCGCCACGCAGAAGGATCCTGCCTGATCCGCTGTGGTGACACCCATGTTCTTTGTACGGCATCCGTCGATGATCGCGTTCCGCCGTGGATGAAGAACTCTGGCCTGGGATGGGTGACAGCCGAATACGGAATGTTGCCGCGCGCAACACATACCAGGATGCGCCGCGAGGCGAAGAATGGGCAATCCGGAAGAACGCAGGAAATTCAACGCCTTATTGGAAGGTCGCTGCGGGCTTGCGTTGATCGCTCTGCCTTGGGCGAACGTCAGATCACCGTCGATTGCGATGTCATCCAGGCTGACGGCGGAACGCGCTGCGCCTCGATCACCGGTGGCTGGGTCGCTTTGCGGCTTGCGGTCAACAAGTTGATGAAGGCGGGCATGATATCCAGCGATCCTCTGACCGATCACGTTGCGGCCGTTTCTTGCGGTATCTACGCGGGGCAACCCGTGATCGATCTCGACTATCCCGAGGACAGTGAGGCCGGCGTTGACGGCAATTTCGTGCTGACCGGTCGCGGCCGGTTGATCGAAGTGCAGATGTCGGCCGAAGGGCAGACATTCGAACGGGAGCAGTTGAACAAGCTGATGGACCTTGCAAGCCAGGGCAGCGTCACGCTTGTCGACGCGCAAAAGGCGGCGATTGGCTGATGCGGCAATTTACCGGGTCTGCCTTGCTGGTCGCCACTCACAACCCCGGCAAGCTTGAAGAGATTGCCGACTTGCTGGGCGATTTCGGGATTTCCGTCATTGGTGCCGCCGAAAAGAACCTTCCTGAACCAGAGGAAACCGGCACGACTTTCGTCGAGAACGCCCGGATCAAGGCGCATGCGGCGGCAAAGGCAACCGGGATGCCGGCACTGTCCGACGATTCCGGGATTGAGGTTGATGCACTCGGCGGGGCACCCGGCGTCTATACCGCCGACTGGGCCGAAACGCCTGTGGGCAGGGACTTCGCCGTGGCCATGCAAAGGACGCACGCCGAACTTCTGGATTGCTCTGCGCCCCAACCCTGGACAGCCCGCTTCTGCTGTACCTTCGTGCTGGCATGGCCGGACGGGCACGATGAAGTGTTTGAGGGCCGCGCCGAAGGTCAGGTCGTTTGGCCAGCACGCGGCGATCAGGGACACGGATACGACCCGATTTTCCAACCCGACGGCTACAATTTGACTTTCGCTGAAATGGATCGTTGGGAGAAGAACCGCCTCAGCCATCGCGCGAGGGCATTCGAGAAGCTCAAAGTCGTTTTCGGCGATGTCTGACCGCCAAGGCTTCGGGCTTTATGTTCACTGGCCCTTCTGCCAGTCGAAATGTCCATATTGCGATTTCAACAGTCATGTGGCGGGGGCTGTAGATCACTCGCGCTGGCGCGACGCGCTTGTGTCCGAGATCAGGCGCAGCGGACTGGAAACGGGCGGCCGGGTTCTCGATACCATTTTCTTCGGCGGCGGCACGCCAAGCCTGATGTCTGCGGAGACCGTTGCTGCGGTCATAGACACCGCACGTGCAACCTGGTCCGCCTCGAACAACATGGAGATCACGCTTGAGGCGAACCCTACATCTGTGGAGGCGGGCCGCTTCAAGGCCTATGCCGACGCGGGCGTGAACAGGGTGTCGATTGGCGTGCAGTCTTTGAGAGATGCTGATCTCAGAGTTTTGGGACGATTGCATTCGGCCAGCGAAGCACGCGCTGCGATCGAAGTTGCGCGCAGTGTTTTTGCGCGCGTGTCGTTCGACCTGATCTATGCGCGGCAGAACCAGACGCTTGAAGACTGGCGAGCCGAGTTGAGCGAGGCCCTGGCGATGAAGCCCGCGCACCTGTCGCTCTACCAGTTGACGATCGAGGACGGCACCGCCTTTGGGGACAGGTTTGCGCGCGGCGGGCTGAAGGGTCTACCCGACGAGGATCTGGCCGCCGACATGTTCGAATTGACGCAAGGCCTGACCGAAGCCGCCGGTCTTCCGGCATACGAGATTTCAAATCACGCCATTCCTGGCGAGGAGTCGCGCCACAACCTGATCTACTGGACGTCTGGCGAATGGGTTGGAGTGGGTCCGGGGGCTCACGGACGTCTCGATCTCGTGTCTGGCAGAACGGCAACGGAAACGCATGAGAATCCGTCCAAATGGCTTTCTCAGGTCGAGTTGGCAGGAAATGGAGAGGTATCCCGGAAAACTGTCAGCGCGTCAGAGGCTCTGGAAGAGGCAGCGATGATGGGATTGCGTCTGGGTCAGGGCGTGCGCGAGTCGCTCTTTTCCACTATATTTGCGAAAAATATCAATAGGTTAATAGAGATTGGGCTTCTCGAGAGGTCGGCCAACAGACTTCGGGCCACCCCAAAGGGGCGGCCCGTCTTGAACTACATTCTGCGTGAGTTGTTGGTCTAATCGAAGTTGGGATCGGACGGAATCGACAGTTTGCGACAAAGCTGGTCGAGCTGATCCAGATTGTTGTACTTCAGAACCAACGTCCCGCCCGCGCCGCCTGGTGTATGGTTGATGCTCACGCCCATCTGAAGTGTCGCCGCAAGATCTTCTTCCAGCCGCTTGGTATCGGCATCCTTGAGCGGGGTGACGTTGTTCGCGCGCCTTGGCGCGGAAGAGGCGTCGCCCTTCTTCACCAAGGCCTCGGCCTGACGAACCGACAGGCCCTTCCTGACGATCTCGCGCGCAAGCGCCGAGGGGTCTTCAGTCGTGACCAGTGCGCGAGCGTGGCCAGCGGAAAGCGATCCCGAGCGGACGAGGTCGAGCACGT
>CAZRNL010000128.1:0-8080 GCA_964601395.1 uncultured Silicimonas sp.
GCAACGCTTGCCGCCGCCGCAGCGGATGCGCGTGACTTGCGCATCGCCCCTGCTGCGCCGCCGGCGCATCCGGCAAACGGCACGATGTATACCAACTTCGCAAAGTACCTTCCCGAGGAATCCGGCGGCAGCCTGACCGCTACGATCCTCGGGCCGGAAGTGGTCAACCTAACCCAGATGAAAGATGCGCTGCAAAGCCAGGTGGCCGAGGTCGGCAACCTGTTGCCGCTCTATTTCCCTGCCGACCTTCCCATGATGTCGGTGACTGGCCAGTTGTCCCTGACCTCGAAGAACCCGCATGCGATGGGAGCGGCGATGACCGAGTTCATCGTCAACTGTGTTCCGTGCCAGGAAGAGATGAAGGCGCTTGGGTTCGTCTTCCTTGGTGCCGGAGCATCGGACCTTTACGAGCTCATCACGGTCAAGCCGGTGGCGACGGCAGCTGACCTGCAAGGCCTTCGGTTGCGATCCGGCGGCGCGCCCTGGGCACGGCTGGCCGAGAACTTCGGGGCTGTTCCAGTGCAGATGTCCGTCTTCGACCAGTTCGAGGCGATGAACTCGGGCACCATCGACGGGACCTTGGGATCTGTAGGAGATCTTCTGTCGTTCCGTCTGGTGGAAGTCGCGAAATACATCACGAAGGTTCCGATCGGGGGCTATATTTCGACCTCGAACTTTACAGTGGCCACACCTGCCTGGGACAGTCTGTCCGCGGAAGACAGGGCGGCGATGGTACGCGCCGCGAACCGTGCAAACGCCGATTTCACCAACAGGTGGGGGTATGAGATCCCCGAGATTGCGAAGAACGCCGCCAGAGATGCCAAGATCGAGTTCGTCGAGGCCGATCCGGCACTTGTCACCGCAATCGAGGAGTTCGTGAAAGCCGACATCGAGACCGCCGGCACCTACAGCCAGGAACAGTTCGGAATCTCGGATGCACCCGACCAGATCCAGACATTCCTCGCTCTGGTCGAAAAATGGGAAGGCATTGCCTCGGAGGTCAATGACGATCCTCAGATGATGACCGAGCGTGTCTACGACGAGGTCTGGTCAAAAGTCGATCTGTCGACCTACGGCAGCTGATCTTCACAGGGTCGGCAGTCCTCTGCCGACCCTTCACGCCATAGGGACACCGTGTTCATGCGGACAATAGCTCGCATTCGTGAGATTTCTCTTGCAGGCCTCGCCTTGATCGGCGGCCTGGCAATTCTCACGCTCATGGTTCACGTCGTTGCGGATGTTGCGCTGCGCAACCTGGTCAATCGCCCGGTGCCAGGCACTTACGAGATCGTCACGCATTATTACATGGCTGCACTGGCGTTCGTGCCTTTGGCCTGGCTCGAGCGTGCAGGAGGCATGATCACGGTCGAAGTCACCGACGTGTTTCTCAGTCCACGGGCGATCTGGCTGTCCGACAAGCTTGTTGCCGTGATTTCCACGGTCATATACGCCGCCCTCGCCTGGGTTACCTTCCGGGCCTCGCTCGACACTTTCGCCAAGGGCACATTCGTTATGGCGCAAAGCGTGGCTATCCCCACATGGCCCGCATACTTCATGCCGCCGGTCGGGTTTCTCCTTGCCGCCAGCGTTACCATCACCCGGATTTTCGAGCCCTTCGGCCCGAGGCACGACGAATTAAGCCTGGCTCATTTCGGAGAACACGAAAAATGAGCGTCGAAACGGGCGTCTGGGGAGTTGTTCTGCTGTTCGTTCTGTTGGGGCTCCGCGTTCCTGTGGCGCTTGCTCTGATCGCGGTCTCATTCTCGGGAGTTGCCTTCCTTCTCGGTCTCGCACCAGCGGTCGGCATCCTGGCCAACACCCCGTTTTCCTTCGTCTCGAACTGGACACTCTCGGCTGTGCCCATGTTCCTTCTCATGGGTTTCGTCGCCTACCATTCAGGCATGACAGGCGGGCTGTTCGATGCGGCCAAATCCGTGCTGCGTCGCGTCCCCGGCGCGCTTGCGATAGCCTCGGTTTTTGCCTGTTCCGGTTTTGCCGCGGTTTGTGGGTCGTCGCTCGCGACGGCCGCGGCAATGGGCCGAATTGCGGTGCCCGAGATGGTGCGCGCGGGATACTCACCCTCTTTCGCCACCGGAGCCATTGCGGCAGGCGGAACCATCGGCGCGCTGATACCCCCCTCCATTCTGATGATCGTCTACGGCGTCTTCGCCGAAACGAGCGTCATCAAGGTCTTCATGGGTGGGATTACCATCGGCTTGCTGACCGCCCTGCTCTATTGCGTCGTGATCCTGCTGATCTCCTGGCTTCGCCCCGACATCGCGCCTCCGCGCCCGCTCGACACGGCTACCCTTTCGCCAGGTGAGGCTCTGATCAGGATCTGGCCGGTGCTTCTGCTGATGACCGTTGTTTTCGGCGGCCTTTTCTCGGGCATCTTCACTGCGACCGAGGCGGGAGCAATCGGTGCGGTCGGCTCGATCGTGATCGCGATCGCAACGGGGCGGTTCACATTTCAGGTTCTCAAGACATCGCTCATCGAAGCGTTGATCACATCCTCGTCGCTTCTGATCATCGGGATCGGCGCGACGATGTTCACGCGATTCCTCGGGTTGACCGGGTTGACCGGCGCGATCTCGTCAGTCGTCACCGGCGCAGAATTGAACTACTATGAACTGATGTTCGTGGTCGTGGTTCTCTACCTGATCCTCGGCATGTTCATGGATCCTTTCGGTGCTCTGCTCGTGACGCTTCCGGTCCTGCTACCGATCTTCCGCGAGCAAGGGATCGACCTGATATGGTTTGGCGTGCTGGCCGTGAAGTTGCTGGAGATAGGGATGATCACGCCCCCCGTCGGAATGAACGTCTTTGTCATCCGAAACGTGGCCAGCGAGTACGCGACGGTCGGACAGATCTTCAAGGGAGTGACGCCGTTCTTGCTCGCGGATCTGGTGGTGGTTTTGATCGTGATCCTTGCCCCGTCCATTATCCTGTTCCTGCCTTCGTTGATATGATGGGGTTCCGGGAGGACGCAGCAGCGATGCACGACGCGCTGAGGCGCACGCCGGGCTGGTCAGCGGTCAGGCGCGACCTCGACGACGCGACAGTAGAGGCGGTGCTGGATGAAGCCGCTAAACTCGCCGAAACCGTGGTGGCGCCCCTGAACAGGGTCTCCGACCGCGAGGGCGCCAGGTTCGAGCAAGGCGTTGTCCGGGTCCCGGAGGTCTATGGGGAGGCCTATGCTACTCTGGCGGCTGGCGGCTGGATCGCGCTGGAGCATGATGAGGCACTTGGTGGCCAGGGCCTGCCGCTCTCCCTGTTCGTCGCGGTGAACACGCTCTTCGAACGCGCGTCGCCGGCCTTCATGATGGCGGTCGGCGGAAGCCGCGCAGCGGCGCTTCTGCTGTCGCAATGGGCAGACAAGGCGACACGAGAGCATTGGGTTCCGGATCTGCTGGCGGGGCAAGCCACGGCAACCATTTGCATATCCGAACCCGAAGCGGGCTCGGACGTCGGCCGGATACGAACACGGGCCACTCATACGCCCGAAGGCTGGACTGTCACGGGACAGAAGATATGGATCTCGTTCGGAGACCACAACATCGGCCCTCGCATTGGCCATTGCCTGCTGGCGCGGTCCAATGACACGCCGGGGCCAAATGGGCTGTCGCTGTTCCTGGTGCCGAAAGGTCCGGGTGTCACGACCGACCGTATCGAGGAAAAGCTTGGCCTCCACGGCTCGCCCACCTGCGCACTCAGTTTTGACCGTGCGCCTGCGATCCTTCTGGGGACCGAGGGTCAGGGTTTGCGGCAGATCTTCACCATGATCCGGCACATGCGCCTGATGGTAGCCTGCCAGGGGTTGGGCACTGCCCTGCTCTGCCTCGACGTCGCTCGCAATCATGCCGAAACAAGACGGCAGGGAGGCAATCCGTCAGAACCACCGGTTCCGCTTGTCGCGCACGCGGACGTGCGCCGACAAATCTCGGAAATCGCATGCCGTGTCGACCTGTTCCGTCTCGTCCTGATGGAAACAGCAGTTGCGGCGGATCGGTCGGGAGGTGATCCCGACCATGCGCGCCTTCAGGGACTACTGCTCCCGCTTATCAAGAATTTCGGGGCGGAACTGGCCTTCGATGCCGCGGCACGGGCTACATTGATTCTGGGAGGCCTCGGCTACACGAAGGATACACCTGTCGAGCAGGCGCTGCGCGATGCAAGGGTATTCGCAATATATGAAGGCACGACCGGCATGCAGGCACAGGACTTCCTGTTGCGGCAGTGCCTGCGCGATGACTGTGCGGCAATTTCAACGCTTCGGACAATCGCTCTGGCGGAATGCGGATCACTTCCGGAAACGGCGAGCCTCGTCGAGACTTTCTCCCGGTTCGTACTGGACGAGGTGCGGCACCTTCCCCGCTCTGCCCAGATCGCGATGGCCGAGCCAGCAATGCGCGCTGCCTGGGTTGCGGTCGAGGCCTGGATGGCGACTCGGATTCCCGAAAGCGCGGCGACCGCGCGTTTCCTGGCAGTGGCCAACGAACGGCTCGCACTTCACATCGCTGCCGCCCGGAACGAAGCCTGCGCCGCGAAAGAAGCCTGACATGCAATTCCATTTGAATGGATTTCGCCCTGGTGACCCGGACATCAAGCCTCAGTCGGACATCGCCGGCACATCGGGCGAGGTGGATGTGCTTGTCGTCGGCTGCGGTCCCGCCGGGCTGACACTCGCGGCGCAGCTCTCCGCGTTTCCCGACGTGAGGACGCGCATCGTTGAACGGCGCAGCGGTCCGCTGGAAAGAGGTCACGCCGACGGCATCTCGGTACGCTCGATGGAGATGTTCGAAGCCTTCGGTTTCGTCCATCGCGTGATGCGCGAAGCCTATTGGGTGAACCAGACGACGTTCTGGAAACCCGATCCGACCAATCCGGGACGTATCGTGCGAACGGGTCGTGTAAGAGATGTCGAGGAGGGTCTTTCCCACCTTCCGCACGTCATCCTCAACCAGGCCAGGGTACACGACATGTATCTTGATATCATGCGGAACTCGGCCCGAAGGCTGACACCTGACTATGACCTCCGTTTCGTCGATCTGACGATTGGTAAAGGGGACTTCCCGGTATCGGTCACTCTGGCGCGCAGTGACGGCAGCGAGGAACACATCCGCGCCCGCTATGTCGTCGGCTGTGACGGTGCGCGCAGTGAGGTACGCGACGCGATAGGTCGAACGATGAACGGCGATTTCGCGAACAAGGCCTGGGGCGTCATGGACGTTCTTGCGGTGACCGACTTTCCCGACATCCGCTTCAAGTGCCTGATTCAGTCCGATGGCCACGGCAATATCGTGCTTATCCCACGCGAAGGCGGCTATCTCGCCCGCTTTTACATAGAGTTGGACGAACTTGCGCCGGGCCAACGGGTCCGAAGTCGCGAGATCACCTCCGACGATCTCTGCGCTGCTGCAAACCGCATTCTTGCGCCCTACACGCTTGACGTGAAGGACGTTGCCTGGTGGTCGGTCTATGAGATCGGACAGCGGCTGACTGACCGTTTCGACGATCTTGCCGCAGACGCGGCCTCCGATGCCGTGCCGCATGTCTTCATCGCGGGTGACGCCTGCCACACCCATAGCCCCAAAGCCGGTCAGGGAATGAATGTTTCGATGGGAGATGCTTTCAACCTGGGCTGGAAACTTGGCGCGGTGTTGAGCGGTCGCAGCGCGCCGACGCTGCTGCGGACATACTCCGAAGAGCGACAGGCCATCGCGCAGGACCTGATCGACTTCGATCGAGAATGGACCGGGATTCTGACGGCCCGCGACGAAGGCGAAGCTGTGCCGCGCTTCCAGCGTTACTTCATCGAGCACGGCCGCTACACTGCGGGAACCGCCGTGCGGTATGCGCCGTCGATCCTAACCGCGAGCGATACTCGTCAACTCCTAGCGCGAGGCTTCGAGATCGGAATGCGCCTGCATTCCGCCCCGGTCATCCGGGTTGCGGATGCCCGTCAGATTGAGCTTGGCCAGACAGTTCTGGCCGACGGGCGGTGGCGGCTCTTTGCCTTCGAGGACGCAGGCGGCGAGCGCTTCGCTTCTAGTCTGCACGAACTTGGCCAGACATCCGGGTCGCCGCTTCGTCGAGGTCTCGCAGATGGCGAGGACCCGGATGCCGTGATCGATTTGAGAGCCGTCCTTCAAAGGGACTGGCAGGACGTTGATCTTGCTTCTCTGCCATCTGTTCTGAAGCCCGCAAAAGGCCGTCACGGTCTGATCGACCCCGAAAAGGTTCTTGCGCGCATTCCTGGCGAGAGCCTCGATATTTTCACCCTTCGCGGCATTGACCGGCACAACGGGTGTTTCGTTGTGGTCCGACCTGATCAATACGTCTCCGGGATATTTCCCCTCGATGAACTCGGGGAGATGTTCGGCTTCTTCGACGGCATCCTGACCGATCGGTTCCCGCAGGCACATTGATCTGGAAGTCGTGGCGTCCGATGGGTCGCGGCGTCAGAAATGCGTCTTGCGCAGAGGTCGCCCGCGATCGGGGTTAGGGACGCTCCACGATGTAGTCGGGGTAAATCCCCGACCCGTCGACGGCGCTCTGGATATTGAAGCCCGCGAAGAACCCGTAGCCAGCTATCAGGGCCGACGCGATGCCAACCGAATGCGCACCAAGAATATCCGTGTGCAGGCTGTCACCGACCATGACCACGCGGTCTCGTCGGAAACCCGGCGGCAGGCGGCGAAATGCCCGCTCGTATATGTCCGGAAACGGCTTTCCAAAGAACCTTGGCGAGATACCGGTGTCGTCCGCCAGTCGATGTGCGAAATGCCCCGGCTCCACCGAGAACCCGGTTTCGCGGGGTGCCACTATGTCCGGATTGCCAACCCAAACAGGACGCGGCCGTTCCTTGAGGGCTTGCACGAGAAGCGTCTGCCTGTGCTCTGTCCATGCGGCGCTGCCCACTAGCAGAAATCCGTCGACGACCGCATATATATGAGGATCTTCCTCGAGATAGGTTACCTTCAGGTCCTCCAGATCGAGAAGGCCGGTGCTGCGGGTCGCCATCAATCCCCAATGCGTTCCTGCCTCAGCACCTGTGGCCGAAATCAGCGTCGCGCGGCTGGTAACGACATCCTCCGTCGCGAAATCGTAACCCAACCGCTGATATTTGCTCAACAGTTTGGCATGTGGAAATCCGGCGGCATTCGAAACCACGACTATGCGTTTACCCCGTGCCTTCAGGCTTTCGATTCGATCGACGACCCCCGGGATCGCCGTTTCGCCGATATTGAGAACACCGAAAGCATCCAGAAGAAATACGTCGTAGCGGTCCGCTATATCTTCCAGCGAGGCCACGCGCTCGGGTCCGTCTTGTCGTGTCGAGGCGGGAGGCAGGCGGTGACGGACGGCTTCATAGGCCGCAAGGGCCGCTGCAGTGTCCATTCCACTCAAATAATCGCTCCCCGGACCTTTGCAGACACCCACTCGCTGATCACCACGGCCACGAGGATCACCAGCAGGATCAAGCTTACCTGCGGCCATGCAAGGACATTGAGAGACGAAGACAGCTGCAGTCCGATGCCACCCGCACCGACAAGTCCCAGCACCGTGGATTCGCGGATGTTGATGTCCCACCGGAAGACCGCGATGCCGGCGAAGGCGGGCAGGATCTGCGGCACGATACCGTAGGCCATCACTTGCCAGCGCGAAGCTCCAGTGGCGGTTATCGCTTCGACCTGACTGTGGTCGATCTCTTCGATCGCTTCGTAGAGAAGCTTTGCGCAGAATCCGATCGAGCGGATCGCGATGGCGATGACACCAGCAAAAACGCCGGGCCCGATGATCGCAATAAGAAGCAGCGCCCAGATCAGCGAGTTGATCGAACGGGTCGACACGATGATCAGAAGTGCGATAGGCCGGATGAGGAACTTCGACGGAGTCGTGTTGCGCGCCGCCAGGAAGGCAACCGGAACCGCAAGAAAAAGCGCGATCAGCGTGCCAAGGGTCGCGATGTTGATCGTATCCCAGATCGGACGGCCAAGCTGCGTGATGTATTCCCAGCGCGGCGGCGTGGCCCTGGTCCAGATATCACCGGCGATGCGCGGCGCATCCCAGACGAAGA
>CAZRNL010000129.1:0-8079 GCA_964601395.1 uncultured Silicimonas sp.
CCAGGGGGTCGGCTGCTCGAAGGTGCCGGACACCAACGACGTCGGGCTGATGGAAGACCGCGCGACCTGCCGCATCTCGGCGCAGCACGTCGCCAACTGGCTGCATCACGGTATCATCTCGAAAGATGAGACGATGGAAATCATGAAGAAGATGGCGGAAGTGGTTGACGGCCAGAACGCGGGCGACCCGCTTTACCGCCCGATGGCGCCCGGTTTCGACGGTATCGCCTTCAAGGCGGCGTGCGATCTTGTGTTCGAGGGTCGCGTTCAGCCTTCGGGCTACACCGAGCCGGTGCTGCACCGGCGGCGGCTGGAGCTGAAAGCAGCGGTATAGGGAGAGACGACATGGCCGACATTGCACTGACGAAGGCGCGCAACATCATCCGGGGCGTGCTGAAGAAGGGCCGGGAGATGGAGCTCAAGCCGCTTTCGGTCGTGGTCCTGGACACCGGCGGCCATGTGAAGGCGTTTGAGCGCGAGGACGGGGCCAGTCCCGGCCGCTTCGATATCGCGCGGGGGAAGGCATATGGCGTGGTGATGACGGGCATGACCGGCTCGGCGCTCATGCAGCGGGCCGAGGCACAGGCGTATTTCGTCACTGCCCTGAACGGGCTTTACGATGGCAAGGTCGTGCCGGTTCCGGGCGGCGTCATCGTCCGCGACAAGCAGGGCCGGATCATCGGCGCCGTGGGCGTCACGGGCGATACCTCGGACAACGATGTCGTCGCCGCACTGGCGGGCATCGAAGGGGTCGGGCTGGCCGGCGAGGCCTGATCCGGCCTCAGAAACCCATCTGGCGGCGTCCGAGCGGCGTGAGGTCGTCGAGCGTGGCGCGGCCCTCGAAATCCACCTCGTAGTCCTCGGGCGCGAAGTCGGGCGGCGAGCGGCCTTCGAGGAAGGCTATCGCCTGACCGGGCAGATAGGCCAGATTCTTGCGGCACTCGGGGCTGGCCCCGATGTAGATCACGTTGGCCCAGTTCTCGGACAGGTTGGCGCTTTCGACGGCGTGGATCACGTCGGCGTGCCACCAGACGGTGTCGCCCGGTCCCACGGTCGGTATCGTCGTCAGACCCCGCAGCAGTTCGGCATGATGGCCGGTGTCGGCGCCAAGCGCGCGGCCGGGCACCGCGCCGCAGAGATCGTCCTCGGCCACGTCGTCCTGAAGCGCGCGGATCAGCATGTAGGGCATCGAAAGGACCGTGGGGACAAGCTGCAACGTGCCGCCGTTCGGCCCTTGCTCGGACAGGCCGGTCCAGCCCTGGAAGGTTCGGAAAACCGAGGCCACGGCGGGCGAGGCATATTCGCGGGTCTGGGTTCGATAGGCGGCGCGCCAGGGATCGTAGTCTCGCCAATGGCCATCGAAGACCGGGGCATAGATTGCCTGGAAGGCCGGATCCACCCAGCGTTCGTAGCTTCCGGCGTCCATGTGCGGCGAAAGTCCAAGCGTCGCGTCGCCCGGCTGGCGGCGTCGGGTCCGGTCGGCGTAGACGACGTCGTGGTCAGGATCGAATTCGGGACCCATCGGACCGTCGACGTTCCAGAGACGGTTCAGGAAGCGCTTTGTCGTGGCCATTGCCGGGTCTTGCCGCGCCATGACCTGGGGGCGTGACCAGTAAAGGCCGTAGATCTGCGGCACCGAATCCTTGAGCTGGCTGAAATACTTGTCGATCCCGGCTTTTTCCCGGGCCTTTGCCAGGTAGTCGTTGCCGGAGATGTAGGCGCCGATTTCGTCGTTCCAGTCTTCGGCGCGCTTGCGGTCGATCACGCCGCGGACGATCAGACAGCCCTTGCGTCGAATTGCGTCGATGTCCGAAAGGGACACCGTGCCTTCCGCGACCGCGCTGTAGGCCACTTCGGGGATGCCGCTCTGCCCGGAGGCGATCTCGTCCCCAACCTTGTCGAGTGCCTGGCGGACTGCGCCGGTAATCTCGACCAGGCTCCGCGCAACGTCGTGTCGGGTTCTGAGGCGCGATTTGGTCGCGCGAATGAACGGCGTCGGATCGAATTCCATTGGTGCCTCCCTGAACCCGGACAGGTCAGCAGCAAGGCAAGCGTCCTGTCAAACGACAAATTCGATGCTCAAATCGGCGCAAAACGCGCGAGTCCGCGTTTGTGGTGCCAATTCTTCACTCTTTCATGCAGAAATGCATACGGACTGTGCAACGCAATTGTTTTCGTTCGCTGTTGCAGGCACTACATTGGTCGGGGGAAAGGCTTGGATTAATGGCACGGCCAGTCGTCGGAATCATCGGCAATCATCATCTGATCAACGATCAGTATTCGACGCATGCGGGGGGACTGATGAACTCCCAGGCCGTGCGCGAAGTGTCGGATGCAGTTCCACTGATCGTGCCTTCGGACCCGGCGCTCGTCGATATCGAGGATCTCAGGCGGGTCTGCGACGGCTTCCTGTTCACGGGTGGGCGCGCGAATGTGCACCCCGAGGAATACGGCGAGGATCCGACCGAGGCGCATGGCATGTTCGACCGTGCGCGCGACCGTTTGGCGCTGCCGCTGATCCGCGCCTGCGTGGCGACTGGCCAACCGATCCTTGCCGTCTGCCGCGGGTTCCAGGAAATGAACGTGGCGATGGGCGGTTCGCTTTACCCCGAGATCCGCGAATTGCCGGGGCGGATGAACCACCGGATGCCGCCCGACGGAACGCTCGAAGAGAAATTCGCCCTGCGCCATGACGTGACCTTCACCAAGGGAGGCCCGTTCCACCGGATCATGGGATCGGACGTGGTGCGGACCAACACACTGCACGGGCAGGGTATCAAGGCAACGGGTGAGCGCATTGTCATCGACGGTACCGCGCCGGACGGCACACCCGAGGCGATCTATGTCGAAGGCGCCCCCGGATTTGCGTTTGGGGTCCAGTGGCACCCGGAATACCGCGCCGCGGAAGACCCCGTTTCGCGTCCGCTGTTCGAGGCTTTCGGCGGAGCGCTGCGCGCCTGGGCTGCGGGTGAGCGGACATCGCATCTGCGCAGCGCCTGACGCCGCAGCGGCATCTTCGCTGCTCGCGTCGTTCGCACCTCCAATCCACAATGCGCACTGGACGAACCGGATTTCCGCTGTCACCACACGCCGAGACGAGACAACGCCGGAGTGACCCGAATGAAACGCTCGACCGTCAATGACATCATGGCCGCGGCCGACGACCTGATCCGGTCGCACGGCTTCACCCTGCCGCCATTCGCCTACTGGGCACCGGACGACTTTCGCGCGCGGGTGGCGGACGGCTCGGCCCGGCGCATTGCAGATGCCCGCATGGGTTGGGACATCACCGACTACGGCAAGGGCGATTACGACGCGCTGGGGCTTTTCCTTTTCACGCTGCGCAACGGGTCGCTGGCCGATCTGGAACGCGGGCGGGGCATGGTCTATGCGGAGAAGCTGCTGATCAGCCGTCAGGACCAGCTGTCTCCGATGCACACCCACATCATCAAGTCAGAGGATATCATCAATCGGGGCGGCGCCACGTTGGCGGTGGAGCTGTTCGGATCGGATGAGCAGGGCAACTGCTCGGACGACCGGGGCGGTGTCGTGCTGTGCGACGGGCTGAAACGGCCTTTCGGACCGGGTGAGATCCTTCACCTTGCGCCGGGCGAAAGCGTTACGCTGATGCCGGGCGACTGGCACGCGTTCTGGGGTGAGGGCGGGGACGTGCTGATCGGCGAGGTCTCGACCGTCAACGACGATGTGACCGACAACATCTTCCGCGAGCCGATCGGACGGTTTGCCAGGATTGAGGAAGACGTGGCTCCGACCCATCTTCTGGTCAGCGACTACGACGCCTGGTTCAGGCCCTGAGACGGGCGCGGGCTTCGTCGGGAGCGAGACAGGGACGGCTGGCCGGGCCATAGCCCCCCAGATCGGTTCGCAGTGACGGGAAGAGCCTGAACAGGTCTTCCCTTTCGGAGGCCTCGAGCGTCTCGAGACCGAAGCCGCCCGGATGGAAACTTTCGCTTTGCGCGCCATTGGCGACGATGACTTCGTGGCGGTCGAACATCATGTGGTGATACGTGACCATGCCGCCATACGCGACGGTGACACGGTATTCATCGATAAGCGCCAATGCGGGCGCTAGCACCTCGCCCAGGCCCGGCCGTCTGGGCACCAGCATCCGATGCTGCGGCGAAACCAGAAGGTCGCGGTCATTGCCGATGGTTCCCCGAGCGAAGCGGATCGGTGCCAATGCACCGCTTGCGCGCACGGTTCTGCGACCTATCCAGCGGATCGGTTGCGGTCCCCGGTCAACCGTCAGAACATCTTCGCCCTGCAGCAGACTTTCGATGCGGCGTTCACCTTGAGGTGTCCGGATAAGCGTTCCACTCGCAAAACAGATGATCGCGTCAGAGGCTCTATTTATTGTGTCAAAAGACGTCGGGCTACGGCCAGACGACATGTGGGTGTCCCTCGATAATGCCTTAGCCGGATGCCTTGGATCGGCTTGAAATTCTGGTCGCGCGCCACATCCCGGAGTCGCTCCGCAGAGATTGCATTTTTTTGGATTAGATCGCAACAGGTATGTGAAAGTACACACTCAACCTCAAGATGTAGGGGTGGTTTGCGAGAATCAGGTGACAGCGGCGCGGGTGCGATACTCCGTCCGATCCCAAAGCCTGTCGCGGAAGATGCGCGCAAGAATCCCGGCTGCGGTGCGGATTTCGTCGTCGCCGAGATAAAGCGGAGTGATGCCGAAACGCATGATGTCGGGCGCACGAAAATCGCCGATCACGCCTTCTGCGATCAAAGCCTGCATGATCGCGTAGCCTTGTGCGTGGCGAAACGATACCTGGCTGCCGCGCCGTTCGGGATCGCGCGGGGAGGCCAGCGTGAGATCGGGGCAGGAGGCTTCGACCTCCGCGATGAAAAGCTGCGTGAGCTCGATCGAGCGGGCGCGGATGTCGTTCATGTCGACGCCGTCCCAGACATCGAGCGCTGCATCGAAAGCGGCCAGTTGCAGGATCGGCGGAGTGCCCACCCGCATACGGTCGATGCCCGCGCCGGGACGGTAGTCGAGATCGAAAGCGAAGGGGGCCTCGTGGCCAAGCCAGCCGGAGAGAGCGGGCCGGGCAGTCTCGGCGTGATCCGGGGCCACGTAAATGAAGGCCGGGCCACCGGGGCCGGAATTGAGATACTTGTAGGAACAGCCGACCGCGAAATCTGCCTTGCCGCCGGTGACGTCCACCGGAAGCGCTCCGGCGGAATGAGCCAGATCCCAGAGCGCGAGTGCGCCGACAGAATGGGCCTTTGCGGTCAGGGCGGGCATGTCGTGACGGCGACCGGTCCGGTAGTCGACCTCTGTCAGCATCAACACGGCGATGTCTTCCGTGATCGCTGCCTCAACGTCCTCGGGGTCGACGATCCGAACCTCGTATTCAGGTCCCAACGTCCGGGTCAGGCCGTCGGCCATGTATAGGTCGGACGGGAAATTGCCATTGTCGCTGAGAACGACGCGGCGGTCCGGGCGCATTTCCAGCGCCGAGGCCAGGGCCTGGTACACCTTGACCGAAAGCGTGTCGCCCATGACGACCGTTCCTTCCGGAGCCCCGATCAGTCGGCCGACGCGGTCGCCGACGCGGCGCGGCAAGTTCATCCACCCGGCACGGTTCCAGCCGGTGATGACCATCTTGCCCCATTCCTCGCGGATGACGCGGGCCACGCGGTCGGGTACCGCCTTCGGTAGCGGTCCAAGGGAATTGCCATCGAGGTAGATCAGGCCCTCGGGCAGGTCGAAAAGGCGGCGCGTGGCGTCGAAATCGGTCATGAAAAGACCCATAGCGGACCGGATGAGCGGGCGCTAGGCTGTGCGCCATGAAATGGATCGATCTGCCGCCTGTCTGGCTTCTGGTGTGTCTGGGCAATGCATGGCTCTGGCGCGTTCCGGCGTCCTGGACCGGAAATCTTTGGCCGGGTGTTTTCCTGCTGGGCCTCGCCGGAGTCCTGACCGCCGCCGCCCTGATGGAATTCAACCGCGCCAAGACCACGATAGTCCCGCGCCAGGCACCCGCCGCGCTGATCACGGGGGGCATCTACCGGCTGTCGCGCAATCCGATCTATGTCGCAGACCTTCTGATTCTCGCCGGATTCTCCCTGATCTGGGGCAGTCTTCCAGGGTTGTTACTGGTGCCGGCTCTTGCGTGGCTATTGCAGACGCGTTTCATCGAGGGCGAAGAGGCGCGTCTGGCCGAAACCTTCGGGGACAAGTTCGCGAACTATGCGGCGCGGACACGACGCTGGATCTGAATCTTGTTGCGGCGGGGCTGTTCGATCAGCTTGAGAAAGATTCTTTCGCCCGCTAGACAGCGCGGATAATCAGTCCATGTTGGGCCAGCGAAAGAGACGGGGGGACAGCCCATGAAGATCGGTGCGCCGAAAGAGACCGCAACCGGCGAAGCGCGTGTCGCGATGACGCCGCAAAGCGCCAGGGACCTGCAGAAGCTCGGGCATGAATGCCTGATCGAAAAGGGAGCGGGTGCCGCTGCCGGCTTCGAAGACAAGGCCTATGAGGCCGCAGGCGTGAAGGTCGTGACGGCCGCCGCGCTCTGGAAAGAAGCGGAGATCGTCGCCAAGGTGCGCCCGCCGAGCGAGGCCGAGGCTAAGAAGCTGAGCGAGGGGCAGACCCTGATCTCGTTCTTCTATCCTGCGGCGAACGAAAAGCTTCTGAACATCGCCAAGGGCCAGAAAGCCAACGTGATCGCGATGGACATGGTGCCGCGCATCAGTCGCGCACAGAAAATGGACGCGCTGTCGTCTATGGCGAACATCGCCGGCTATCGCGCTGTTATCGAAGCAGGAAACAACTTCGGCCGCTTCTTCACCGGGCAGGTGACCGCCGCCGGCAAGGTGCCTCCCGCGAAGGTTCTGATCGTGGGCGCGGGCGTGGCCGGACTGGCTGCGATCGGGACGGCGACATCACTGGGCGCGATCACCTACGCGTTCGACGTCCGCCCCGAGGTGGCCGAGCAGATCGAGTCCATGGGGGCCGAGTTCGTCTATCTCGATTTCTCCGAACAGACGCAGGATGGCGCCGCGACAGGTGGTTATGCCGCTCCGTCGTCTCCCGAGTTCCGCGAGGCGCAGCTGAAGAAGTTCCGCGAGCTTGCGCCGGACGTCGACATCGTCATCACGACCGCGCTGATCCCGAACCGGGATGCGCCGGTGCTGTGGACCAAAGACATGGTCGAGATGATGAAGCCGGGCAGCGTCATCATCGACCTTGCCGCCGAGCGCGGAGGCAACTGCGAGCTTACCAAGCCGGACGAGAAAATCGTTACCGATAATGGTGTTACCATCGTCGGGTACACCGATTTCCCGTCCCGGATGGCGACGCAATCGTCGCTTCTCTACGCCACCAACATCCGTCACATGATGAGCGACCTGACGCCCGGCAAGGACGGGCTGGTGGTTCACGACATGGAAGACGACGTCATCCGCGGGGCCACCGTGACCCATGGGGGCGAGATCACATGGCCGCCGCCACCGCCGAAAACGAGGGCGATCGCGGCGCAGCCCAAGAAAGAGAAGCCGAAGGAGCTGACGGTCGAGGAGAAACGCGCGGCGGAGACCGCGGCGTTCCAGCGCGAGACCCGCAGCCAGGTGACGCTTCTGGCGGTGAGCGCGGCGCTGCTGCTGCTCGTCGGACTTGTGGCTCCGGCAAGCTTCATGCAGCACTTCATCGTCTTCGTGCTCTCGGTGTTCGTCGGTTTCCAGGTGATCTGGGGCGTCGCGCACAGCCTGCATACGCCGCTGATGGCGGTCACGAACGCAATCTCGTCGATCATCATCCTTGGCGCTCTCATGCAGATCGGATCGGGTTCTTTCCTCGTCATCCTGCTGGCCGCGCTGTCGGTCTTCATGGCCGGGATCAACATCTTCGGTGGCTTCATGGTCACGCGGCGCATGCTTGCCATGTTCCAGAAGTCGTAAGGGGGACGGGACATGGATTTTGGTTTCACCACGGCGGCCTATGTGGTCGCGGCTGTTCTCTTCATCCTCGCCCTCGGCGGGCTGAAGAACCAGGAAAGCGCCAAGCGTGCGATCTGGTACGGGATCGTCGGCATGGGGCTG
>CAZRNL010000130.1:0-4936 GCA_964601395.1 uncultured Silicimonas sp.
CGTCGAGCTTCCGGAAGAAGGGTGTCGACAACATCCGGCGCGATCCCGAATACCTCGATATCGTGGATGAAATCTGGGCCTCGTTGCGCAGCTACGTGGAATAGGAACCGGACATGACGCTTTACGGATACCGGCTGCCCGCCATGTCCTCGCTTTTGGTCTGGGGGCTCCTGTGGGAGATCGTCGGCCAGCTGGACCTGACCTTCTTAGTCCCGCCGTTGAGCGAGGTTCTGGTCACGCTCTTTTCGGTGATCGGCACACCGGCCTTCATCAAGGCGCTGACCGAGACCGCCTACGCCTTCTTCGCCGGTGTCTTTTTCGCCATCGTGATCGGCATCCCGGTCGGCATCCTGATGGGCAAGAACCGCCTTCTCGACGAACTGCTCCTGCCATGGGTCAACGTCTTCATCAGCGCTCCCCTGACCGCGCTTGTGCCGGTGCTTATGGTTCTCTTCGGGTTCGGCATGAAGTCGATCATCATCACGACGAGCCTCTTCGCGATCTGGATCATCATCCTGAATTCGCGTGCGGGAGTGCGCCAGATCAACCGGTCGCTGGTCGAGATGGCGCATTGCTTCGGCGCATCGCCGCTGGACGCCTTCTTCAAGATCTACTTCTGGGCCGCCCTGCCCGAGATCCTGGGCGGCGTCCGTATCGGCATCATCCGCGCGGTCAAGGGCGTCATCATCGGCCAGCTTCTGATCTCGATCGTGGGCTTCGGCGCGCTGTTCGAGCTGTACTCGGCGAACTTCCTGATGGCGCATTTCTGGGCCGTGCTGATCGTTCTTTTCGCGCTGGCATTCACGATCTCGGAATTTCTGGCCTATCTGGAGCGCCGCGTGTCATATTACGCCGCGAAGCGCTGAAGGGATCGCGCACGACGGGAACCCTGCCCTTTCCCGGGACGTTCGTGCACGGCAAGGCGACGCCGATGACCGCCGCCTGATGAAAGGATGCCAGCATGAAACGGTTCGCCTGCCCTCGGTGTGGCAACGAGGTGCATTTCGACAGCATGGATTGTGTGTCCTGCGGTCTGGCCCTGGGGCTGAGGACCGACGGGATGACCATGACCGGGCGCACCGAAACATCGTCGGATACGTCCCTGAAACCCTGCCGGAATATCGAGATCGGCGCTTGCAACTGGATGGTGCCGGCGATGGACGAGACCGGCTTCTGCATCGCGTGCCGCCACAATCGCACGGTGCCCGACCTTGGCGACGAGTCCAATCGACAAAGCTGGCGCGTCCTGGAACTGGGCAAGCGCAAGCTGATCTATGCGCTTCACACCTGGTCGCTGCCGCATCCGACCCGAGCGGAGGATCCGACGCGCGGCCTGGCCTTCGACTTCCTGGCAGACACGCGAAACCCGGACGGAAGCGTCACCACGATCGGCACCGGGCATCAGAACGGCATCATCACGCTGAACCTTGCCGAAGGCGATGAGGTCAACCGCGTCGCCCGGAAACACGACCTCGCCGAACCCTACCGCACCGTCATCGGCCATCTGCGACACGAGATCGCCCATTATTACTGGATGCTTCTGGTCCAGAATTCCTTCGGTCTGGAAAGATTTCGCGGGCTCTTCGGGGACGAGCGGCAGGATTACTCCCAGGCTCTTCAGGCGCATTACGCCTCCGGTCCTCCCGCTGGCTGGACCCAATCGCACATCAGCGCCTATGCGACGGCCCACCCGTGGGAAGACTTCGCCGAAACCTGGGCGCACTGGATGCACATCGTGGACGGACTGGAAACCGCCGAGGCTTACGGAATGGGGTTGAGCGGCGACACCGACCGCTCGCGCCAACAGCCTTTGGGCGACGTCTACCGCGCCCAGGACGTCGAGCGGCTGATAGACAGGTGGGTTCCGCTGACAGTGGCGATCAACAACATGAACCGCGGCATGGGTCAGCCCGATCTCTATCCGTTTGTCCTGTCCCGGCCTGTTGTTGAAAAGATGCAATTTATCAACACGCTGATCCAGACTGGCTCGACGGGAAGCGCCTGACATCCGCGCAATATTTAGGCACATTCGGGTCCGGTCGGGCGCATTGAGCCTGTTTCCCAATCCGCATCCCAAGATTTGGGTGTAGCTCCGCCGACGGTCGTGAAACAAGGAAGTGAACAAGGAGAGTAGCGCATGGCCATCCTGGCAAGCATCTATCACCTGACCCATTACAAATACGACCGCCCCGTGACGCTCGCCCCCCAGGTGGTGCGGCTCAGACCGGCGCCGCACAGTCGGACGCGCGTGGTTTCGCATTCGCTGAAGGTGTCGCCCGCCAACCACTTCGTGAACTACCAGCAGGACCCCTACGGCAACTGGCTTGCCCGCTATGTCTTTCCCGATCCGGTCCGCGAACTGAAGATCGAGGTCGATCTGACCGCCGACATGACCGTCTACAACCCCTTCGATTTCTTTGTGGAGGAAAGCGCGGAGGACTGGCCCTTCGACTATCCCGAGGATTTGATCGAGGACCTGTCGATCTATCGCAAGTGCGATCCTGCCGGCCCCCTCCTGCAAGAACTTCTGGACCGCGTTCCGCGAGAGAAGAAGCGCACCATAGATTTCATCGTTCAGTTGAACGCGCAGCTTGCGAGCGAAATCGGCTACGTCATCCGGATGGAAGCGGGTGTGCAAACGCCGGAAGAGACCCTGCACATCGCCAAGGGATCCTGCCGCGACACAAGCTGGCTTCTGGTCGAGGCCCTGCGCCACCTGGGCTTTGCCGCGCGTTTCGTGTCGGGCTACCTGATCCAGCTCAAGCCCGACCTCGTGGCAATCGACGGCCCTGCGGGAACCGACAAGGATTTCACCGATCTGCACGCCTGGTGTGAAGTCTACCTGCCCGGCGCGGGCTGGATCGGCCTTGACCCCACGTCCGGGCTTTTGACCGGAGAAAGCCATATCCCGCTGGCCGCCACGCCGCACTTCCGCAACGCAGCGCCGATCTCGGGAATGGCGAGCTATGCCGAGGTCGATTTCGACTTCGACATGACGGTAAATCGGACGGCAGAGCATCCGCGCATCACCAGGCCTTTCTCGGATGACGCCTGGACAAAGCTGAACGCGGAAGGTCTGAAGGTCGACGCCGCTCTGAAGGAAGGCGACGTGCGCCTGACCATGGGCGGCGAGCCGACCTTCGTGTCGATCGACGATTTCGAGGCCGGGGAGTGGACCTCCGACGCGGTCGGACCCACCAAGCGCGTCTTCGCGGACGCCCTGATCCGCAGGCTTCAGGCGAAATTCGCGCCGGGCGGCTTCCTGCACTACGGACAGGGAAAGTGGTATCCGGGCGAGACCCTCCCGCGCTGGACCTTCTCGCTGTACTGGCGGCGCGACGGCAAGCCGATCTGGCAGGACCCTGACCTGATCGCACCAGAGATATCCGATGCCGAAGTGACGCCGGAACAGGCCTCGGGCGTGTTGAAGACCATCGCGGAAACGCTTGGCGTGCCGACCGAGAATGTCTTCCCGGCCTATGAGGACCCGGCGGAATGGATCATCAAGGAAGGCAATCTGCCCGAGAACGTGACCCCCGAGAACTCCAAACTGAAGGACCCTGAAGAGCGCAACCGGATCGCGCGCGTCTTTGAGCGCGGGCTGACCGAGCCTTCGGGCTTTGTCCTTCCGGTTCAGCGCTGGCAATCGAAAGCCGCGAAGACCTGGCTGTCGGAGAAGTGGAACCTGCGGCGCGGCCACCTTTACCTGGTGCCCGGCGACAGCCCTGTCGGATACCGGTTGCCGCTGGGATCGCTGCCGCATGTGCCCGAGGCGCATTATCCGCATGTTCATCCCGCCGACCCGCTTGAGGATCGCGGCGACCTGCCCGACTTCTCGGAACCCGCGAATGCCGATGCGCGCCCTCAGCATCGACAGGAACGCGCCAGTTTCGTCTCGTCCGAGCCGGTTCAGGAGCGGAACGAACAGAAGATTTCCGACCTGGAAGGCCGCGTCAGGACCGCGATTTCCGTCGAGCCTCGCGACGGGCGGCTTTGCGTCTTCATGCCGCCGGTCGAACGGGTGGAGGATTACCTGGAACTGGTCGCCGCCGCCGAGGCCGCCGCGAAGACGCACGGATTGCCGGTGCATATCGAGGGCTACGGCCCGCCGAACGATCCGCGCCTGAACGTCATCCGCGTGGCCCCCGATCCCGGTGTGATCGAGGTGAACATCCACCCCGCGCACAGCTGGGAGGAGACCGTGATCACGACGGAAACGGTCTACGAGGAAGCCCGCCAGCTTCGCCTCGGGGCGGACAAGTTCATGATCGACGGCAAGCACATCGGAACGGGCGGAGGCAACCACGTCGTCGTCGGCGGCGTGACGCCATCCGACAGTCCGTTCCTGCGCCGGCCCGACCTTCTGGCGAGCCTGATCCTGCACTGGCAGCGCCACCCGAGCCTGTCCTATCTGTTCTCGGGTCTTTTCATCGGGCCGACCAGCCAGGCGCCGCGGATCGACGAGGCGCGGATGGATGCGCTCTACGAGCTGGAGATCGCGCTGTCGCAGGTGCCATTGCCCGGCGAGGGAACGGCTCCGCGACCCTGGCTGGTCGACCGTCTGTTCCGCAACCTGCTGGTCGACGTGACCGGCAACACCCACCGCGCCGAGATCTGCATCGACAAGCTCTACTCTCCTGACGGACCGACCGGCCGTCTTGGACTGGTCGAGTTCCGCGGTTTCGAGATGCCGCCAAACCCCCGGATGAGCCTTGCCCAGCAGCTTCTGATCCGCGCCCTGATCGCCCGGATGTGGAAGGCCCCGATCAAGGGCAAGCTGTCCCGCTGGGGTACCACGCTCGCCGACCGGTTCATGCTGCCTCATTTCGTCTGGGCCGACTTTCTGGAGGTGCTGGAGGATCTGAAACAGCACGGCTTCGATCTGGCCCCCGAATGGTACGAAGCTCAGGCCGAGTTCCGCTTTCCCTATTGTGGC
>CAZRNL010000130.1:4946-8017 GCA_964601395.1 uncultured Silicimonas sp.
CACGTGCTGGGCGAGACCGGAGCGATCGGCGGCACGGTGCGCTATACCGACAGCTCGGTCGAGCGACTTCAGGCTAAGCTGACGACATCGGATCCCGACCGCTACACGGTGACCTGCAACCAGCGCCCCATGCCGATGCAGCGCACGGGTGCCTCCGGAATTTCGGTGGCCGCCGTACGCTACAAGGCCTGGCAACCACCGTTGGCGCTTCATCCCAAACTGCCGGTGAACGCGCCTCTGACCTTCGACATCTACGATACCTGGACCGGGCGCGCGATTGGCGGCTGCACATATCATGTGGCGCATCCCGGCGGCCGGAGCTACGACACCTTCCCGGTCAACGCCAACGAGGCCGAGGCGCGCCGTCTGGCCCGGTTCGAGCCTCGGGGGCATACTGCCGGCCAATACGACCCCGGCGCCGAAACGCCGCATCCGGAATTTCCCATGACGCTTGACCTGCGACGCGCACCTGGACGCTGATGACACTGGCAACCAAAACGATCCCGGCCCGGGCCGGACTGTTCGAGTCCTATCGTCCGCTCCCCGGAGTGCCGGACGAACTGGTCGATGCGAACGGTGACATGCGGCCCGCCTGGAGCAGCCTGATCACCCATCTGTCGGCGATGACACCGGATCAGATCGAGACCGCCTTCGCTCTCGGCCATCAGTACCTTGCAAATTCCGGTGTGTTTTTTCGCCGCTACGGCGACCGATCCGCGTCCAACCGGGACTGGCCGCTCAGCCCGATCCCGGTCATCCTGCCGGAAACCGAATGGCGCGACATCGAGGCCGGGCTGATCCAGCGGGCGGAGCTTCTGGAACTGGTCGCGGCGGACATCTACGGACCGAACCGGCTGGTCGCAGAAGGCCACCTGCCAGGCAAACTGGTGGCCACGAACCCCGAATGGCTGCGCCCCATGGTGGGGATCCGTCCGAAAGGCGGCCATTTCCTGCACTTCATGGCGTTCGAGATCGGGCGCGGCCCGGACGGGCGCTGGTGGGTCTTGCTGGACCGGACCGACGCGCCGTCGGGTGCAGGCTTCGCGCTGGAAAACAGGGTAGCGACCAGCCGTATCTTTCCCGAGTTGCACCGGAATGCGAATGTTCACCGACTGGCCGGATTCTTTCGGGAATTCCGTTCGGCGCTGGGTCAACTGCGCTCGGACGGATCGTCCGCAGCCAGTATTCTGACTCCGGGCCCGATGTCCGACACCTATGACGAACATGCCTATATCGCCCGCTATCTGGGACTTCCGTTACTCGAAGGCGAGGACATGCTGGTCGAGAACGGTCAGCTTCGGGTTCGCACCATAGATGGCCTCGTACCCGTCGACGTGCTTTGGCGCAGGATGGATTCCGCCTGGGCGGACCCTCTGGAACTGCGCGAAGACAGCCAGCTTGGCACACCCGGCCTTCTGTCGGCGATTCGTCAGGGCAGTGTGACCATGGTCAACGCACTCGGCGTGGGTATTCTCGAGATGCAGGCCCTGCCCGCCTTCCTGCCGACAATCTCGCAGGTTCTGACGGGTCGACCGCTCGCGATGCCCGGCGTAGCGACATGGTGGTGCGGGCAAAGCGGCGAGTTGGACTACGTGCGCGCGAATGCCGACCGGATGATGATCGGTCGTGCCATCGACACACGCCTGCCGTTCGAATCCGAGGGGAGCCACGCCATCGGCGGCACGATGCGCGGAGGAACAGACGAGGGGTTGGACGATTGGCTTGCAGGCAATGCGGAAGACCTGGTGGCCAAGGAGCTTGTGACCTTGTCCACGACTCCGGTCCATCAGGACGGGAAACTCGTGCCGCGTCCCATGTCGCTTCGCGTTTACCTGGCCCGGACCGAGAACGGCTGGCAGGCCATGCCGGGCGGCTTTGCACGTGTCGGAGCCTCGACCGACACGCTCGCGGTCTCCATGCGGAACGGCGGCGCCGCGGCGGACGTCTGGATCGCAAGCGACAGCCCGGTTGAACCCGTCACGCTACTGGCACGCTCGGACCAGCCCTTTGTCCGCGCCGGAGCGAGCCCTCTGCCCAGCCAGGCCGCCGACAACCTGTTCTGGGTGGGGCGTTACGTCGAGCGGACCGAAGGGCTGCTTCGGCTGGTGCGCGCCTACAACGTCCGGCTTGAGGAAGCGGCCTCCGAAACCCTGCTGGGCGCCATACAGGATCTGCTGGAAGACTACGGCGTCGACGCCACCGAGCCTTTCCCCGCGGGCGTACTGTCGACACTTTCCTCGGCGGTCTACAGCGCCAGCCAGATTAGGGATCGCTTCAACGTCGATGGTTGGGCCGCTCTCATGGACATGGAAAAATCCATGAGCCGCATATCCCGCACCACGATTGCTGGCTCCGACGCCGCTTCGGTGATGACGGTCATGTTGCGAAAGATCGCCGGCTTCTCGGGCCTGATCCACGAGAACATGTACCGCACTTCAGGCTGGCAGTTCCTGACGCTTGGGCGGTCTCTGGAACGCGCCGGCAACATGGCGGATCTTCTGTCGTCGGTGACCCACCCCAAGGCGCCGGACGGCGGGCTTGAACTCGCGATCGAGGTCGGGGACAGCATCATCGTGCACCGTCAGCGCTATGCGATTTCCACCAGCCGGGAAAGCGTGATCGACCTGATGGCACTCGACGCCACCAACCCGCGTTCGATCATGTTCCATCTCAAGGTGGCCGTCGACCGGATACGCGACCTGAGCCGGACGCACTCCGACAGCCGGACCGGGAAGGTACTCCGCAAGGCGACCGCGTTGCTCGACGAGGTCGCATCGCACACGGTGGAAAGCCTCGACAGCGCGGCGCTGTCCGCCACCAGAAGGGACATCGACGATCTGTCGGTCGCCCTGAACGCCGCATTCATACACTAGGTACGCCCGTGCTCTATCAGGTCAGACTTCGCATCAGCTACGAATACCAGAGCCTTGTGGCGCAAGGCCGGCACCTGATCTGCGTCATGCCCAAGAATATCGACGGATTTCAAAAGGTCGAAAGCCAGTCGCTCGAGGTCTCACCCGCACCGGACGAGCAATCCGACCGGACGGATTTCTACGGAAACACCGTCACCG
>CAZRNL010000131.1:0-868 GCA_964601395.1 uncultured Silicimonas sp.
GTGAGCGCCGAGGACCTGGGCGGGGGCGATGTGCATACGCGGCTGTCCGGTGTGGCGGACTACCTGGCCGAGGACGACGCGCACGCGCTGGCGCTGGTGCGCGAAGCGGTGCGGCACCTGAACCGGGTGAAGCCCGCGACCGTGGACTGGGCCAGCCCGGAGCCGCCAGCGTTCGATCCGGGCGAGATGCTGGGGGTCGTGCCGGGGGATCTGCGGACGCCCTACGACATCCGCGAAGTGATCGCGCGGATCGTCGACGGCTCGCGGCTCGACGAGTTCAAGGCGCGCTATGGCGAGACGCTGGTGACGGGGTTCGCCCATATCGAGGGCTGTCCGGTCGGGATCGTCGCCAATAGCGGCGTGCTGTTCGGGGAAAGCGCCGAGAAGGGCGCGCATTTCGTGGAATTGTGCTCGCAGAGGGGCATTCCGCTCGTATTCCTTCAGAACATCACCGGGTTCATGGTGGGCCGGAAGGCGGAGAATTCCGGGATCGCGCGGGCGGGTGCGAAGATGGTGACGGCGGTCGCGACGACGGCCGTTCCCAAGGTCACGATGGTCGTGGGCGGTTCCTTCGGAGCCGGGAATTACGGCATGGCGGGAAGGGCTTACGGCCCGCGTTTCATGTGGTCCTGGCCGATGAGCCGGATCAGCGTGATGGGCGGCGAGCAGGCCGCAGGCGTGCTGGCGACGGTGCGGCGCGACGCGATCGAGCGCAAGGGCGAGCACTGGTCGGCCGAGGAAGAGGCCGAGTTCAAGCTCCCGACGATCGAGATGTTCGAGCGCCAGTCGCATCCCTTGTATGCCAGCGCGCGGCTCTGGGACGACGGGATCGTTGATCCGAGGCGGGCGCGGGAGGTTCTGAGCCTGT
>CAZRNL010000131.1:878-2599 GCA_964601395.1 uncultured Silicimonas sp.
CGATCGGAGAGACACGCTTCGGCGTGTTCCGGATGTGAGGGGCGGCGCTGGCTTCGGCGGGCATCGAGCTCGCGCGCTGCCGCCGGTCCGCTGGCGCGGTCCGCGTGCGTATTTAAGGCAAGACGAAGCGGCACCAAGGGGGGCGGCTGGTTGAGGCGCAAGGATATCATCTCCTTCGACAGGACCAGGCGGATCAAGCGGTGGGCGCTGGGCAATCCTCCTCAGGGCAGCCGAGGGCAGCGGCGACGGCGGGCCGGTCCCGGCGTCCGGATCAGGACGATGGTTGTGGTCGCTGCGGCGGGTGTGCTCGTCCTTCCCTACGGCGCCGATATGCTGAATGCTGCCCTTGGTGCGAGGTCGGTCGAAGGCTGCCGCGTCGTGCGCGTTATCGATGGGGATACGGTCACGCTCTGGTGTCCCGAGACGGGGACCGAGCGGACCCGCCTTGTAGGATACGACACACCGGAGAAGTCCGACCCGGGCTGCGTGTCGGAGTATGCGGCGGCACAGCAGGCGACCTGGCATCTGCGCCAGTTGCTGGCCACGCACGAACGAATGGAAGTGAGACTAATTGGATTGGACCGCTTTGACCGGCGCCTAGCAGTCGTCACTCTGGACGGAACAGATCTTGCGCGGCTGATGGTCGATGCCGGTCACGCGCGCGCCTATTCAGGCGGGCGTCGGCAAAGTTGGTGCGCGGCGTGAGAACGGCGTTTTTGCGAGCGCGGAGTTTTGGGGAGCTGGTTCGGCAGTTCCCCGCAAGCATAGGGAATGCGGACTTTGGCGGGTGACGAGATGACCTTCACGAAAGTCCTGATCGCCAACCGGGGCGAGATCGCCTGCAGGGTGATCGACACGGCGCGAAAGATGCGACTGGGCACCGTGGCGGTCTTCTCGGACGCGGACCGGGACGCGCGGCACGTGGCGCTTGCGGACGAGGCCGTGTGGATCGGTGGAGCGGCCCCTGCGGATAGCTATCTTAAGGGGACTGCGATCATCGAAGCCGCCTTGGCGACAGGGGCGGGCGCCATCCATCCCGGCTACGGCTTCCTGTCGGAAAACCCGGACTTCGTTGAAGCGGTCGAGGCTGCCGGCCTGATCTTCGTCGGGCCCTCGGCGACGGCGATCCGCGCGATGGGGCTGAAGGATGCCGCGAAGGCGCTGATGGAAGCCGCGGGCGTGCCAGTGGTGCCGGGTTATCTGGGCGCGGATCAGGAGCCGGGACGTCTCGAGGTCGAGGCGGCGGATATCGGCTATCCCGTGCTGATCAAAGCCGTCGCCGGCGGTGGCGGCAAGGGTATGCGGAAGGTCCTGCGGCCCGAAGACTTCATCGACGCGCTGGAAAGCGCCAATGCAGAGGCGCGCACCGCCTTCGGCAACGATGCGGTGCTGATCGAGAAATACGTCGAGAAGCCGCGCCATATCGAGGTGCAGGTCTTCGGCGACGGAACGCGGGCGGTGCATCTCTTCGAGCGGGATTGTTCGTTGCAGCGGCGACACCAGAAGGTCATCGAGGAAGCGCCCGCGCCCGGTATGCCGCCGCAGATGCGCGCGGCGATGGGAGCCGCCGCTGTCCGGGCCGCCGAAGCGGTGGGGTATGCCGGGGCGGGTACGGTAGAATTCATCGTGGATGCCTCGGAGGGGCTGCGTCTTGACCGGTTCTGGTTCATGGAGATGAACACGCGGCTGCAGGTGGAGCATCCCGTGACGGAGGCGATCAC
>CAZRNL010000131.1:2609-7971 GCA_964601395.1 uncultured Silicimonas sp.
CCGCCCTCCCCCTTGGTCTGGGTAGCCCTGAGGACGTGGCCGAGGCCGCCTGGTTCCTGGCCGGGCCAGGCGCACGCTGGATCACCGGGGTCGATCTTGTAGAATGGCAGTTGCGAGTGGCAGCGGGCGAGCCGTTGCCGGCGGCGCAGGACGCGCTGTCTATCACCGGTCACGCCATCGAAGCGCGGCTTTACGCCGAGGACGCAAGAGCGGGGTTCCTGCCGGCCACGGGCGTGCTGGAGCACCTGGTTTTCCCAGAGGGCGCTCGGATCGACACGGGAGTCCGGCAGGGAGACCGGATCTCGCCCCATTACGATCCGATGATCGCCAAAATCACTGTGCACGGAGCCGACAGGGCGTCCGCGCTGCGGTCGATGGCGCGCGCGCTCGATGGCACCGAGGTCGCCGGAACGGTGACCAACGCGCGGTTCCTTCGGCGGCTGATCGGGCATCCTATGTTCTCGGTGGGCGATCTGGACACGGGGATCATCGAGCGCGATCTGGCCTCATTGACCGAGGATGAGCCTGTGTCCGAGGAGGCGCTGGCGCTTGCCGCCGTCACGGCGCTCGAACTTGGTGGCGGTGCGCTGGAAGGCTTCACGCTCTGGTCGCCGTTACGGCACCGTGTGGTTCTGGGTAGTGTTGCGGTCGATGTTCACTCGGTCTCGGAAGGCGCGGAAGTACATCTGGCTGAGCGAAAGATCGCATTGGAGCGATATCCGGACGGTTGGCGGATCGACGGGGCCAGAACCGGGCTACGCGCCCTACGCCTGAAAGACGCGGTCGCGGTCTTTGGCGACGGTGGCGGCGTCTTCGAACTTCCCGACCCGTTGGCGCGCGGTCAGGGCGGCCCGATCCGGGGCGCTGTCGAGGCGCCGATGCCCGGCAAGATCACCGCTGTGCTCGTCGCTGCAGGGGATACGATACTTGCAGGCCAGCGTCTGGCGGTTCTCGAGGCGATGAAGATGGAGCACGCCATGACCGCGCCGCGCGACGGTGTGGTTGCCGAGGTTCTCGTGCGCCCTGGCGATCAGGTCGAGGCGGGAGCGGCCATTGTGCGGCTGGAAGAGGAGACGGACGCATGATCGTCCTCCACCACTGTCACCAGACCCGCTCGATGCGTGTGCTTTGGCTGCTGCACGAGATGGGTCTCGAGTTCGAAGTCGTCGTACACCCGTTCGACAAGTCGCTGAGGCGGCCCGAGTATCTTTCACGCTCGCCCGCGGGCCGGGTTCCAGCACTGGAGATCGATGGCGAGACCCTGTTCGAATCCGGGGCCATCATCCAGTACCTCTGCGCGAGATTTCCCGAAAGCGGCCTGGGGCGGACGCCCGAGGCTCTGGATTGGCCGGACTGGCTGGTCTGGCTCCACTTCGCGGAGACCCTGTCGCAGCATGTGGCCGCACTGACCCAGCAGCACATCATGCTTTACGAGGATCACATGCGTTCGCCCACGGTGATGAAGCTGGAGGCGGCACGTATACGCAAGTGCTACGACGCCATCGAGGCGCGGCTGTCGACGCCTGTGGAGAACCGCGAGACACTTTTGACCAGTGGGTTCTCGGCTGCCGATATCGCAGTCGGGCAGGCGGTCTACATAGCTCGGCGCTTCGTTCGGACCGATCCCTGGCCGGAGTTGACGCGCTGGTACGAGCGGATCACCGATCGTCGGGGGTTCCGGGCCTCGCTGCCTCCCGCAGATGCGGACCTGCTTTTCAAGCGGGATTTCTACGAGGCCTGGGATGGCTGAAACGGTTGAAATCGTCGAGGTCGGTCCAAGAGACGGACTTCAGAACGAACCGCGCGCCATTCCGGTGGCCGAGAAGATAGCCCTGATCGACTGTTTGTCGGGGGCCGGGTTCCGGCGTATCGAGGCGGCGAGTTTCGTCTCGCCCAGATGGGTGCCGCAGATGGCCGGTTCGGCCGATGTCCTGGCGGGCATCACGCGGGCGCCCGGCGTCCGGTACACCGCGCTGACGCCGAACCTCCGAGGGTTGGAAGATGCGCTTGCCGCGGGGGCTGACGAGGTGGCGGTCTTCGGGTCGGCATCGGAAGGGTTCAGCCGGGCCAATATCAACGCAAGCATCGACGAAAGCCTTCAACGTTTCGTGCCGGTGTTGGAGACGGCCCTTGCGGCTGGCGTGCCGGTGCGGGGCTATGTCTCTTGCGTGGTCGATTGTCCCTACGATGGCCCGGTCGCGCCGGAAGCCGCGGCGCGTGTCACGGCGGCGCTTCTGACCATGGGCTGTCACGAAGTCTCTCTGGGAGATACCTTGGGATGGGCCTCGCCCGACCGCATAGACGCGATGCTGACAGCGGTCCTGGAAGTTGCCGCACCCGAACAACTTGCCGGACACTTCCACGACACCAGCGGGCGCGCGCTGGAGAACGTGAGTGTGGCGCTGGGCCGGGGGCTCAGAGTGTTCGATGCCGCCGTAGGGGGCCTGGGCGGGTGTCCTTATGCGCCAGGAGCGGCGGGCAATGTCGCGACCGAGGCATTGGCCGAGGCTTTGGGCCGGGCGGGCTTTGTTCACGGTCTGGACAAGGACGTGCTGGCGCGGGCGGCCGATATTGCCGCCGCTATGCGAAAGGGAAGGTGATGGAGACGATCAGGATAGACACCGATGGGCGGGGTGTGGCGACGCTGACGCTTGCGCGGGCCGCTAAGCGCAACGCGATGTCTGCATTGATGATCGCCGAACTGACCGAGGCCGCCGAGGCGCTTGGTGAGGATGCGAGTGTCAGAGTTGTCGTTCTGGCGGGTGAAGGCCCGGTATTCTGCGCGGGCGGCGATCTGGGCTGGATGCAGGACCAGATCGCAGCCGACGACGCGACGCGGGCTCGCGCGGCGACGGCACTGGCGATGATGCTGAAGGCGCTGAACGAGTTGCCCAAACCCTTGATCGGCAAGGTTCACGGGAATGCCTTTGGCGGCGGCGTGGGGCTTATGGCCGTCTGCGACGTGGTGGTTGCCGACGAGGATGCTCAGTTCGGGTTGACCGAGACGCGATTGGGGCTGATCCCCGCGACTATCGGGCCCTACGTGGTTGCGCGCATTGGAGCAGGCCTGGCGCGGCGGGTGTTCATGTCATCGCGGATCTTCGATGCGCGCGAGGCGCGGGACCTGGGGCTGGTGGCGCGGACAGTTGCGGCCAAAGGGCTGGAACCGGCCATCGAAGCAGAGATAGCACCCTTCCTTGACTGCGCGCCGGGGGCGGTCGCCGAGGCCAAGGCCCTGGTGCGGACGCTTGGCGGCGGTGTGGACGCTGCCGCCGTTGCGACAAGCATCGAGGCGCTGGTGACCCGTTGGAACAGCGCCGAGGCTCGGGAGGGAACGGAAGCTTTCTTTGCCAAGCGCCCGGCGTCATGGATGCAGGCGAGCTGATCCGTTCGTTTCGGTCTTTCGGGACTTCGTATGGGCTCCGCGTCCGTACGGGGTGGATCCGGATTCGCTTGAAGTTCAGGGGCCATTAAAAAGGTCGTTGCGGATGGCCGGGTGACGTTGACCCTACCGGGAGGGATCGGTAGGTAGAGAACGACAAGGCCCAATCACAAAGTGATGCGGGCGCTGACGGAGCCTGCGACGTGGAAGACATCCTCAGAGAGTACCTGCCGATCCTCGTGTTCCTTGGCCTAGCCATCGGACTTGGCCTCGTTCTGATACTTGCCGCGCTTCTTGTTGCGCCCAGTGATGCGGACCCCGAGAAGCTTTCGGCCTACGAATTCGGCTTCAATGCCTTCGACGACGCTCGGATGAAGTTCGACGTGCGTTTCTACCTGGTGTCGATCCTGTTCATCATCTTCGATCTCGAGATCGCGTTCCTGTTTCCATGGGCCGTGGCCTTCGGAGGATTGAGCGACGTCGCTTTCTGGTCGATGATGGTCTTCCTCGTCGTTCTCACCGTGGGCTTTGCCTACGAGTGGAAAAAGGGCGCGCTTGAGTGGGAGTGATCCTGGCGCGCCGCCACGTTAATATTCCGTGAAATCGGCGGGTCCGACAGCCCGATAATCTGGCGATCACGACCTTATCTGGCTATGATTGCGTTCATGGCGGGTATTATCGCCTGCCGTTTTTCGTGTGAGGGGTAAGCATTATGCGATTTCTTTCAAAGCTCTTTGTCGTCGCCACATTTTCCACCGTAACCGTCCTTCCCGCCTCGGCTGCCACTTATGTCTTCGACATGATCGTGACGGAAAGCATCGATGACGCCGCGCGCCTGATCGCTCCGGAGTTCGATCTGCCGGAGGTCGGCAGCTTCGGCACGGTGTCCATTTCCCTTGATTCAGCGGTGCTGGACGCCGATGGCGATCCCGATACGGGTGTGAACGCTCCGGGCATTCTGGATACGACGCTGGCCAATGCCTCGGCCAGCTTCGGCGCGTTGTCGCTGGTTCCACTGACCGATCCGACATGGTTCGGGTTTCCGGGCCTTGCGCGGCTCAGCAACACTTCGTTCGCCAGTATTGCGATCGGGTTGGCGGGCGCGGATTGCTCAGGACTTGCCTGCACGCTGGCGGGCTCGTTTCGAGTCGAAAACCCTGCTTATGCCGCGCCCTCGACCTTCGGGCATATCGAGGCCATGCTTGCCGATCCCGCCTCAAGCATCTTCTTCAGCTTCAATGGCTCCGTGGTTGAGACTTTCGTTTCCTTCGCGGCGGAACGTGCACAGCCGCCGGGTGTGGTTCCCCTGCCGGCATCGGGACTACTGCTTTTGGGCGCATTGGCAGCCATAGGCCTCGCACGCCGACGCCGGGCTGTCTGAGGCAACGGGATGCTTCCGACCGGAGCCGCTATTCAGTGCGGCTCCGGATTTTGAAACGCGGGCTTGGACCGAACCCGGGATCGTCGCCTGGTGGTGATTGCCGGAACATGCGGATCGCAAGGCCGCTGCCACTATTTCAAACGATTGAAAACCGTGTGCTTTCGTTGGTGCCAGTTCGCAGGACGTTCCCCCGAAAGTGTTGCGTCGCCGCGTTGACCCGCCTGTTCTGACGGGATACATCCTCTGCCAGCAGGAGAAGTCTTCGATGAACGTTTCAGCAGCCACCGCGGGTCCCGACAAGGAAGTTGCGACCCAGACCCTGAACCGAGAGTTGCAGGACAAGGGTTTCCTTGTGACCTCGACGGACGACATCGTGAACTGGGCAAGAACCGGAAGCCTTCACTGGATGACCTTTGGTCTTGCCTGCTGCGCAGTCGAAATGATGCACACCTCGATGCCGCGCTATGATCTGGAACGCTTCGGCACCGCGCCGCGCGCCTCGCCGCGCCAGTCCGATCTGATGATCGTGGCCGGCACGCTGACGAACAAGATGGCCCCGGCGCTGCGCAAGGTCTACGACCAGATGCCCGAGCCGCGCT
>CAZRNL010000132.1:0-7953 GCA_964601395.1 uncultured Silicimonas sp.
TGCGGATGCATCAGGCCCGAAACGGAATATTCCAGTTCACGGCGGTTGATCACGACCGTCGTGTTCATCGAGAAATGATCGTCCTTGCCCGCGTGATCTATGTGAAGATGCGTGTGGCACACGTAGCGTACGTCGCTCATCTTGACGCCGTGGTTGGCAAGCTGGCGCTCGATCATGTTCTCGTGGAACTGGAGCCCTCGCATACCGAGCGTTTCCATGATCGCGTTGTCGCGATAGCCGGTGTCCACTATGATCGGGTATTGCCCGCCCAGGATCAGGAAGCCGTAAACCGGCACCCGGCGCGTGCGACCGCAGTCGCGCCCGAGCACGAGAAACGAGCTCTCAAGCTCGATGTCACCGTAGTCCAGAATTCTGATTTCAAGCCCCATAACGTCCTCCCGTGTCAGTTCAGCCGGTAGACCCGGCATGCAGTGCCGAAAAATATTTCCTGTTGTTCGGTCTCCGAGAGACCTCCTGCGGCCTGCCGGTGTGTCTCGAACAGCGTGGCATAGTCCGTCCAGAGCTTCTCGATGGGGAAGTTCGACCCCCAGAGACACCGCCTTGCGCCGAAGATCGCGACGGTCTCTGTCGTGAGCCAGGCGATATGTGCAGGATCGCACTTGTGGATGAAGGTGCCAAAGCCCGACAGCTTGGAGACCACGTTCGGGCGGCGGGCCAGCGCGGTCATCGCCTCGCGCCATGCCGCTCGGCCCGCGTCGCTTGTGTCTTCGAGCATTCCCGAATGTTGCAGGACGAAGGTCACGCCCGGACAGGCGTCGGCCAATTCGCCCGCGCCTTCCATCTGGCTGGCGAAAACCTGCAGGTCGAAGGCCAGGCCGTAGTCTGAAAGCCGCGCGACGTTTCTCTGCACATTCGCATCGCGGCAGAGATCCGGTCCGGAAGCGAAACGGTAGCGCGGATTCTCGTGCCAGTGGAATTGCTGGCGAATGCCGCGCAGACGCGGAAATCGCATCAGCCGTTCAAGCGCGGGGCGCACATCCTCGACCGTCATATCCGCATAGGCCACGATGCCGTGGGGCCAGCCGGTGCGTGAGGCGATGCTTTCGAGCCAGTTGGCCTCGGCCTCGGCGCTGCCGACTGGCCAGTTGGCCTGGACGTAGACCGATTTCTCCACGCCCGTCGGGGCAATGTCCGAGAGATATTCCTCGATTGGATAGTCGCGACGTATCGGCTCGTAGGGACCGAAGATGCGCGGCTGCATCGGCCCCGTGAGCCACGGCAGGTCCGCCTGAAGCCAGACATGGAAATGCGAATCCACCGCTCTCATGCGCGCGCGCCTTTGGAAAACGCCAGGATCTCAACGGCGATGGACGGAGTATCCGAGCCGTCGCCCAGCCGGTCGAGCATCGGCAGTATGGCCTGCATGGCCCCGGTCTCGGGCCGGTAGGCCGGGTCTGCCGCAAGTGGCGACAGCCACAGTACCGACCAAGCCAGTCCCTGAAGCCGCTCCATCGCGGCGGTCAGAGCCTCGGGACCACCGCGTTCCAGCCCGTCGGAGACGATAACGACAAGCGCGCCGCGCGAATGGGAGGCGAAGCGGGGGACCGACAGGAAGACCGCAAGCGCCTCGCCCAGACGGGTACCACCATCCCAGTCGGCGACGAGGCCGGAGGCAAGAGCCAGCGCCTGGTCACGACTTCGGTGCCTGAGGGCTCGCGTGACACGCGTCAGACGCGTGCCGAGTGTGAAGACCTCGACCCTCTCGCCGCCCTGTACAAGCGTGTGCGCCAGGCGCAGCGCACCTTCGGTCCCGGCCTTCATGCTGCCCGAGACGTCGATCAGCACCAGAACCCGCCGCTGGCGCGTCTGCCGGCGTCGCGTGGGAAGGCGGGTGATCTCGCCGTCCCGGCGCAGCATCTCGCGGAAGGCACGGCGCGCATCGGCAAGCCTTCCCTTTCCGGACGCGGTGCGCCGCGACCGGCGGCGCGGCAGGGATGCGGGCAAGGCACGGGCGAAGGCCCGCAGGGCCGCGTCCTCCTCTCCCGCCGAAAGGTCCCGCCGGAAAAGCCGCTCCAACATCGTGGCCTCGGCGCCCGAAGGTTCCTCGTCGCTGACCTCCGGCATCTCTTGGAAATCGCCCGCATCGTAGCTCTGCGGCAACTCTTCGGGCTCCCCCGAAATCGGGGCGGCAAAACGATGTCCGAGGAAGGTGCGGTCGAAGACCGTGTCGAACAACTGCATCTGCTCTGGCCCCGGCCCGAAGACCGCATGCGCCGCGAGACGGATGTCCCCGACACCGCGCGGGCCAAGAAGGCCTATCGCAGCGAGGAACGTCTCGGTCTGTTCGGGCGAGGCTCGCAGGCCGGCCGCGCGGAGCGCGTGCGGGAAAGCGAGAAAGGGATCGAGCGCACGGGGGATCATGCCGCTGCGTCCGACAGGATCGCCTCGAGACGCGTCGCCATGTAGGCAAGGTCGTCCTGGTCCTTCAGCGCGACGCCGATGGCGCGCAGGAAGGCGCTTGGCCAGGGCGCGCCGCCTTCGTGGAGAAGCGTCGCCGCCTCGGCCCATTCGACCGTCTCGGCCACTCCGGGGGGTTTCGACAGCGGTTCGGCCCGCAGCGCACACACAGCCCGGACAACCCGGTCGGCGGTATCGCGCGCCACGGTCGAGGCCCGCATCAACACGATCTCCGCCTCGAGCGCCGGTGCAGGATAGTCGATCCAGTGATACACGCAGCGTCGGCGAAGCGCCTCATGCAGTTCGCGCGTGCGGTTCGAGGTCAGGACAACCACGGGCGGTTCGGCCGCGCGGATCGTGCCGCGCTCTGGGATCGAGACGGAAAAGTCCGACAGGAATTCAAGCAGAAACGCCTCGAACTCATGGTCGGCCCGATCGATCTCGTCGATCAGAAGCACCCTTTCGCGGGGCGCTTCGAGCGCCAGCAGGATCGGTCGCGCGATCAGGAATTCGTCGGCATAGAGGTTCACGTACTCCTCACCCGCCTGCCGTATCGCCAGCATCTGCCGAGGAAAATTCCACTCGTACATCGCCGCCGCCGCGTCGATCCCTTCGTAGCATTGAAGACGGACAAGCTCGCGCCCCAGCACCGAGGCGACCGCCTTTGCGGCCTCGGTCTTGCCAACACCTGGCGCGCCTTCCAGAAGCAGGGGCTTGCCGAGCGCGAGGGCCAGATAGACGGCCGTCGCCAGGCCCTGGTCCGCGATATACTGGGCGTCGCGCAGCGACCGGGCCAGCGGCTCGGGTCCGTCGATCCCCTGTATGCTGGATCGAACGACCATCAGACCACCTGTCTCGGCTTCGCACCGCCCTGCGCGCGCAATCCGCGAAGGATTTTCTCAGGCGTGACCGGAAGCTCGTCGATTCGAAGGCCGATGGCGTCGTAGATGGCGTTCACCACCGCCGGAAGAACCGGGTTCGCGCACATCTCGCCCGGACCCTTGCCGCCGTAGGGGCCGTCCTCGGCTGGGCGTTCCAGCACGCTGATGTGATGCGGAGCCAGGTCACCGGGGCCCGGCATGATATAGCTATTGAAATCCACGGCCCCGTGGTTTCGTTCGGGGTAATGCGGCTCGGTCGTCTCCCAGGCGGCGTGGCTCATTCCCATCCAGGCGCCGCCGCGAAGCTGCTGCTCGACAAGACGGGGGTTCAGCGCGCGGCCGACCTCGTAGGCCGATTGCATGTCTGTGACCGAGACTTCGCCGGTTTCGTCGTCGACCTCGACCTCCACCAGCATCGCGGCATGGGCGAAGGTGGTGACGGGTGACATCTCGCCCGTTTCGGGATCCACTTCCGAAAGCGGGATCAGGAAGATGCCGCGACCCGCGATGGTGCGGCCCTGCTTGAACTGGGCCGCCTGCGAAGCGGCCATCGTGGTTATGGAACGCGACGGCGCGCCCCTGACGTGGATATTGCCCTTGCCGTCGGTCACGAGGTCGGCGGCATCGACTTCCATCTCCTCGGCCGCCGCCTCCAGCATGACCTGCCGCGCCTCCTCGGCCGCGCGGATCACCGCGTTGCCCATGCGGTGCGTCCCGCGCGAAGCGAAGGAGCCCATGTCGTGGGGGCCGGTATCACTGTCGGCGGTGTCCACATAGACATCCTCGATCGGCACCCCCAGCGTCTCGGCGGCGATCTGGCGGGTGACGGATTTCATCCCCTGCCCGAGGTCGATGGCCGAAAGCGCGACGGTGAACTTGCCGTCGGGGTTCGAGTGGATCAGCGCCTGGCTCGGGTCGCCGCCCAGGTTCATGCCAATCGGGTAGTTGATCGCCGCAAAGCCGCGGCCGCGATGCTGGGCCATCAACGCCTCCTGAAGCCGGAGAGAGAGGAGAAGCGCAAGGCGCCGGTGCGCGCAGAAGCAGGGTCCGGATCTCGCGGCGGCTCGGGCGGACGCGGAGGTTCGGAAGGCCGCGACTGGGACGCGGGCGGCTGGGGCGCAGCCACGGGCGCGGGCTGGGCAGCCGGGCGCGGCGACGGCGCTGCCGGACGGGCCTGATCGGGCGGGCGCGGTCTGCCCTTGCGGGCATAGCTGCTGGCGGCAAAGCCCTCGATGCGTCCGCTCTCGTCCGTCGCCGTCCGAGACGGCAGCTCGGCCCGCGTGCCGCCGCCGCCGGCGAGAGAGGATGCCGCCTTCGCCTCGGGCGAGATGCGGATCCCCGCCTTCTCGGCGACGACCTGGCAGCACTCGATCAATGCGCAGTTCTTGGCCAGCCGCCTGTGCGCCTTCATGTCCCCGTCGCGATAGGCGTTGAGGATGCGCAGATCGACGGGGTTAATGCCGACCGCCTCAGCCACCTTGTCCATATGCGCCTCGATCGCGAAATCGACGCCGGTGATTCCGAAGCCCCGCATGGCCGTGGCGGGCGTCCGGTTTGTGTAGACGCAGTAGACGTCGGCGTGAACGTTCGGGATCGTGTAGGGGCCGGGAAGGTGGCCGACGCCCTTGATGATCGCATAAGAAGACAGCCGCGTGTAAGCGCCGGAATCGAAATAGCCGGTGAACTTTCGCGCCACGATGCGCCCGTCGTTCATCACGCCGTCCCTGATGTACCATCGCTCCGCGCCGCGCGGCGCGCCAACCTGCATCTCTTCTTCGCGGTCCCAGGCGTACTTGACCGGGCGCCCCGTCAGCATCGCGCCGAGGATGGCAAGGGGTTCGTGGATCGAATCAACCTTGCCGCCAAATCCGCCGCCAACGGTGCCGCCCACGAAATGGAGCCGCGACGACGGGAGCTTCAGCACCTTTGCCGCAGTGCCGAGCGAGAAGAACAGCGCCTGCGTGGAGGTGTAACAGACGAAACGACCGTTCTGTTCGGGCGCGGCGATGGCACCGCAGGTCTCGATCGGAGCCTGTTCGATGGGCGACATCTGGTAGCGCCCCTCTACAACGTGATCGGCCTCGCGGAAGCCCGCTTCAACGTCGCCGTAGCGAAGCTTCTGGTGATCGTACTTTCCGTGATAGACGAACTTGTTCGTCGGGTAGATGTCGAGAACGGTGGGAGCCCCGGGCTTCACCGCCTCTTCCACGTCAAGGACATGCGGAAGCGGTTCCCATTCCACCCGAACGGCGGCCACGGCGGCGCGCGCCTGTGCCTCGGTCTCGGCGATCACCGCAGCCACCGGCTCGCCCCGGTAGCGGGTCCGGTCGGTCGACAGGATCGGTTCGTCATCGATGCCGAAGTCGAGAAGCGAAAGAAGGGTGTTGAGGTTGAGCGGAACGTCTCGACCCAACAGAATACGTACGACGCCTGGCATTTTTTCGGCTTCGCCTACTTCGATCCGCCGGACGCGGGCGGCGTGATGCGGAGACCGGACGCAGCGCAGGTGAAGAAGTCCGTCGAACAGGTGGTCGTCGAAGAACGGCGAGCGGCCTGTGACGTGGCCCAGGATATCCTGCCGGCGCGTGGGTTTGCCGACCTCGTTCAGGTTGTCATCACGCTCGTCGGCGAAAAGGTCCTTGCGGAACTCGATCATCGCGGCCTTTCCGGTCATCTCGGTCATGCGCGCACCCTCCCCTCGGCCACCGCGAGGATTGCGGCGATTATCGGCTCGTACCCGGTACAGCGGCACAGGTTTCCGCTAATCCCCTCGATCACCTCGTCGCGGGAGGGATGCGGATTGCGGTCGAGAAGTGCCCGCGCGGAGACAAGCATTCCGGGCGTGCAATAGCCGCACTGGGCAGCGAAATGATCCATGAATGCTTCTTGAAGCGGGTCGAGCACCGGTCCGTCCGCAAGTCCCGCCGCGGTACCGATGTCGCGGCCCTCGACACTTTCGGCGAGGACGAGACAGGACAGCCGGGTCGCGCCGTCTATGGTGACGGTGCAGGCACCGCAGGTGCCCTGCCCGCAACCATATTTGGGTGATAGATCCCCGACACCGCGGCGGAGAAGATCGAGAAGATTCTGACCTTCCTCGGCGAAGGCCGCGCGCGGGCTGCCGTTCAGCGTGAAGGTCACCGGTTTCTTCGCCATCAGACGCGCTCCATCCGTTCGAGAAGGCGCTTGAGGTGCACGCCCGCCACCTCGCACCGGTACCAGCCGGACGCGATCGAATCGGTTGGCGGATCAAGCCCCTCGGCGGCAACCGCCGCTGCCCGTTCGATCGTTCCGGCGTCAAGCGACTGACCCTCCAGAACGCGCTCCACCGCCTGGGCACGAAGCGGCGCCGGCCCCATCGCGCCCCAGGCCACGCGTGCGTAACGAATACGCCCGCCTTCGCGCGGCAAGAAAGCCGCGACGGACAGGACTGAGACACCCTTCGGCTTCACCCGGCTGACCTTCAGGAATCCGAAGGTTCGAGCCTCACGCGGCCGCGGCACCTCGATCGACGCGATCAGTCCGGCGCTGTCGCGGTCGCGGAGCACGTCCTCGACCGGCCGTGCGCCGTCCTGCCCGGCAGCGACGACCCGCGCACCCAAGGCCAGAAGCGCCGCGGCGAAATCACCATAGGGATGCTCCGCGAAAAGGTTGCCGGCGACCGTCGCCATGTTGCGCACCTGAGGCCCGCCGATCATCCGGGCGACCGGGTGCAGGAACTCGAGATCCCGGTGGGCAAGAACGTCGCTCATCGTCACGCCTGCCCCGAGCGTCGCGGTGTCGCCCGAAACCCGCACTTCCCGCAGCGCCGGATCGCTGGTCCGAAGCACCCGCGCTGGCGCGGTGCCCGCGTTCAGCTCGCGCATCACGATGGTGCCTCCGCCCAGATAGACCGCATCGCGGCCAAGCGCGCGCGCGGCTTCCGCCAGCGTCGGATAGGTTTCGACCGTCGTCATACGTCCTCCAGTCCCATGTGAGCGCGAATGGCGTCGAAGCCGCCCTGATAGACGTTTTCCGCCACCATCTGCTGCAACTCCGCCTCGCGTCCTGCTGGCGTGTCGAAACGGCTTTCCCAGTGCCAGAATGTCATGTCGCCATCGGTCACCGGGGCAAGGCGGACGTGCGCCACGTAGTTCAGAAGCGGCACCGGCGTGTCCAGCAGGCAGTAGCTGAACGCCATGTCGGCGTCTGACAGGGTCAGCAGCAACTCGCGCAGCTCGGACCCGTCCTGAAGATGGAAACGGCGCACGCATCCGATCCGGTCCGAAGGCCAGCCTTTCTCGACCACGCTGTCCTTGACGATCGGGTGCCAGATGTCATGGCCGTTGAAATCGCGCAGAACCTCCCAGACCGCCTCGACGGGCGCGGGCAGAACCGTGCTTTTCACGACCTTGACCATGCTCAGCTCACCATCTGCCGCTTGAGCGCGGCGAAACCCGCCTGGAACACATCATTGCCAATGCCCGTGACAAGGCTTTCGCCCTCGGCCTCGGCACAGTCGAACTCGGCGGTCCATTCCGCGAAGGTCCGGTTCCCGTCCGTCACTGGGGTCAGCCGCAACGTCGCCACGTAGTCGGTCAGCGGCATCGGGCTTTCGAGGATCGCGTAGGTGCAGAACATGTCGTAGTCCGAAAGACCGAGCAGCCTTTCGCGG